>JBGQEW010000063.1:0-14362 GCA_041496565.1 Terriglobia bacterium
ATCTTCAAGAAACTGCAGTGAAAGCGCGGGGCAGGAAATTTGGCAGCAGGGAAGCGCGAAGACGTCCCGATTCCACCCTTGCCTCCCTTTTGGTATCCGACCTCCAGCAAACCGGGAAGGAGCCTCCTGCATCTAACCGGGCGAATTTGGGGTGGGGGTCTGCGCGGGCCTGCGGCGGGGTGCCCAGCAAGGGTTTGCCGCAGCCACGCCGGTGTTGTAATCTCTTCTTCCCCAGGGGGATTGGGGTTATCGCGCCGGCCTAGCTTGTTGGAGGAACCTGTTGAGGGATCGTAACGTCCTGGCCATTCCTTTTCTGCTCGGGGTAGTCGCCACTTTCATTCTTGTTCTTGGCCGTTCGCCCTTCGAGAAGCCGCTGCCCCAGGCGGGCGCGGCGAAGAATTCCCCGGAAAGTCTTAGCGCGCCAGAAATGGCCGCGAAATTCACCCAAATGCCGCTGCGGTTCGAGGCCAACGCGGGCCAGGCGGATTCCCGCGTGAAGTTCCTCGCGCGCGGCAGTGGGTACACCCTCTTCCTAACGCCCCGCGAAGCCGTCCTGTCGTTGCAGAAAACGAACCAGCCCTCTGGCGCCGTGGTGCGAATGCGGCTGGCCGGAGCGAACGCGGCGGCGCGAGCGGAAGGCGTCGAACGGCTCGACGGCGTGAGCAATTATTTTCTCGGCAACGATCCGCGCCAGTGGCGCACGGAAGTTCCGAATTACGCGAAGGTGCGTTACCGCGGCGTCTATCCGGGCGTGGATTTGATCTATTACGGCCGCGAGCGCCAGCTCGAATACGATTTCGTCGTGGCGCCGGGCGCGGATCCGCGCCGAATCGAATTCGCAGTCAGCGGCGCGCGCCGGATGAGGCTCGACGCGAGCGGCGATCTGGCGCTTGACGCCGGCGGCGGGGAAGTAACTCTGCGCCGTCCCGTTATTTATCAGCAGCGCGGCAAGCATCGCCGGGAAATCGCGGGCCGCTACGCGTTGCGCGGCGCGAATCGCGCCGGGTTCGAGCTTGCGCCGTACGAAGCGTCGTTGCCGCTGGTGATCGATCCCACGCTCGCCTATTCCACTTATCTAGGCGGCAGCAGCACCGACCTCGGCCTGGGCATCGCTCTCGACTCGAGCAACAACATCTACGTGACCGGTAGCACGGAGTCCTCCAATTTCCCGACCTTGAATCCGATCAACGTGGCCATCCGCGGGCTGCAGAATGTCTTCGTGACTAAGTTGAATGCGAATGGCTCGGCGTTCGTCTACTCCACCTATGTCGGCGGAACCGGCACGGACTCCGGCAACGCGATCGCCGTGGATGGCGCCGGGAGCGCCTACGTCGCCGGGACCACGAACTCGGCGAACTTTCCGACGGCGGGCACGCCGCTGCAGGCGCAGCTCAAGGGCACGCAGAACGCGTTCGTGATGAAGCTGAACTTGAACGGCTCCGCGCTCACGTATTCGACCTATCTCGGCGGCAGCAATACGGATTCGGGCAACGCGATTGACATCGATTCTGCCGGCGACGCGTACGTGATCGGGCAAACGAACTCCAATGATTTTCCGGTGGCGAGCGCCCGGCAGGCGGCGATCGCGGGCGCCGCGAATTCATTTATTTCGAAATTGAAGCCGGACGGCTCCGGGCTGCTCTTCTCCACGTACCTGGGCGGCAGCGGCACGGATTCGGGCAACGCCATCGCGCTCGATTCTTCCGGCAACGCGTACCTCACGGGCCAGACCAGCTCGCCGAATTTTCCCACGGCGAATCCGCTGCAAGCTGCCCTCGGCGGCTCCAGCAATGCGTTTGTCGCCGAAATTAAGTCGGATGGCTCGGCGCTGGTTTATTCCACGTATCTCGGCGGCACGGGAGCCGATCAAGGCAACGGCATCGCGCTCGACGGCACCGGCAACGCCTGTGTGACCGGCGCGACGACGTCGGCGAATTTCCCGACGAAGTTACCGCTCCAGCCGACGCTCCATGGCGACCAGAACGCTTTCGTCGCGAAGGTTGCGCCGAACGGCGCGAGCTTGATCTTCTCCACGTATCTCGGCGGCTCGAGCGGCGACCGGGGCCTCGCGATCGCGCTCGATTCTACCGGCAACATCTACCTGACGGGGCAGGCGCGCTCCAGCGATTTCCCGTTGCTGCATCCGTTCGCGCCGGCGCTGGCGGGCTCCGCGGACGCGTTTGTCACTTCCATCAAGGGTGACGGCTCAGCTCTGGTCTATTCCACCTTCTTCGGAGGCAATGGCCTCGAATTCGGGACGGCCCTCACCACGAACTCAACCGGGCAACTCCTGGTTCTCGGCGTGACGCAATCGTCCGATTTTCCGTTGCAGAGTCCGAAGCAATCATTCTTTGGCGGCAGCTCTGATGCGTTCATCGCCCGCGTGACGACTGCGGCGGCTCCCGGCGTCCTCCTGACACCGGTCGCGCTGGCCTTCCCGACAACGGACATCAATAAGACCAGTGATCCGCTGACGGCCACGGTGACCAATACCGGCGATGCCGCGCTGGCAATCAGCGGCATCTCGGTCATCGGCCCGAATAGCACCGAATTCACACAGACGAATACCTGCGGCTCGAGCGTCGCCGCCGGTGCCTCGTGCGCATTCACCGTCAAGTTCCTGCCGACGGCGGGCGGCTCGCGCTCGGCTTCCATCCGCATCGCTGACAACGCCGTGGCCACGCCGCACCTGATCACCCTTTCGGGCAATGGCAACGCGCCGGCGCCCACGGTTGCGCTGTTTCCCGGATTGCTCACGTTTTCGGGAGTGGCCGTGGGAGAGTCCGCGTCGCAGCCCGTCACGCTGACGAACAACGGCACTGCGGCGCTGACGATCACCAGCATGATCTTTATCGGGACGAACAAGAGCGATTTCACGCAGACGAATACTTGCGGGACGAGCGTGGCGGTTGCTGCGACGTGCACCATCAATGTTACGTTCAAGCCCGCAGCCACCGGCGCACGCTCGGCGACGCTCAACGTCAACGACAACGCCCCCGACACGCCGCAATTCGTGTTCCTGCTCGGCGGTGAAGTGTTCGGCATTTTCGCATCGCCGAGCTCTGCGTCCTTGACCGCGGGCGAGTCTGTCTCCACGACGGTGACGGTCTCGCCCGGCAACGGGTTCAATCAAGCTGTCGCACTTACTTGCACCAACCTGCCGCAGGGAACGAATTGCATTTTCGTTCCTAGTAGCGTCACGCCGAATGGCAAGGACCCCATCACCGCGGCGATGACGATTACGACGACCGTGCGGCCCGCGCTGGTTCCGCCGCACTCCAAGTGGTGGCCGGGCGCGTCGCGGCCGCTCGCTCCGTGGCCTGCCTCATGGCTCGCGCTGCTCGCGGTTCTCGGCGCCGCCTGGTCCCGGCGGCGGGGGGCGAGGCCGCGTCTCCGCTTGAGTCTTGCCGGAGCGGTGATCGTGTTCCTTTGCATCGTTGGCTGCGGCGGCAGCGGCACCAGCGGACCGAAGGCAGGTCCCACGCCGGCCGGCACTTTTAACATCACCATCAACGGAACTGCTGGAAAGCTAGTGGAAACTTCGACGTTCCAACTCATCGTCAACTGACGCATCGCGCACCTTCGACAGGCTATGCAAGAACTCGCTTGGCATTTCATTCCAAGGAGCGAAGCGTGTCGTCTGCGCTCCGGTTGGGCCTACGGAGCGACGAGGAATCTCTCTTAGGATTGGCCTTTTTCAAAGAGTCATCCCTCGCCGCGCCTGGCGCTGGCAGTTTCTGAAATGCGCATTTTGAAATCACGTTTCTAAGGCACTCGCCCCGGCTCGTTTGAGCCATCCGCGCCGCGATTCACAATTCACGAATCTCGACTCTCGAAACGACCATGAGCATTGAAAGCCTTCAGCCGCTCGCGCTCGAGACGTTTGGCACGTGGATTACCCTGCTCGATCCTTCCGACGTGCCCCCGGGCATGTCGCCCGACGCGCGCGATGTGGAATTCTTTCCGGGCGGCGTGCGCATACGGCCGGGACTGGTTTCCGCGTACGCGCCGCTCGCCGGCGCGCCGAAGGTGAACGGCCTCAAGAGCTACATCACGCAGAATCTCGTGGCGCGGCTGCTGGTCTTCGATTCGCTCGGAAACTTCTACAAGGAAACCTCGGCGGGCGCCCTTTCGCTCATCGCCGCGGGCCTCGCGCCTTCTTCGTACCTGGCTTCGACCACGCTCTTCGGCCGCGAGTACATGGGCTTTTCCGACGGCCTGGTGGGCCAGGACATGCCGCGGCAATTCGACGACAGCTACTTCGACCGCGTGAGCCAGGTCGGTCCGGGGGAAGGCCCGGCCGTAGCGGACGCAGACGACGCAGGCAGCATCGCCGCGGGCGCGCATCAATGCGCGGTCGTATTCGTCACGCGGCAGGGCTATTGGACCGCGCCGTCGCCGCCAGTCACGTGGACCGCGGTGGGCAACAAGAAAGTGAACGTCACGAATATCCCCATCGGCCCGGCCAACGTCGTGCAGCGCTTGCTCGCGTTCACCGCGGCGGGCGGCGCGAATTTCTTCCACGTTCCCGCGACGATGGTCGTCAACGACAACTCCACGACGTCGCTCGAATTGGATTTCAGCGAAACGATTCTGCTTTCCGGCGTCAGCATGGATTACTTGTTCAATTTGATCGAACTGCCGCATCAGCTCGGCGTGATTGATTATGCCGAGCGCCTCTTTTGGTGGGGCGAGCGCGCCAAGATGTCGAACTGGCGCAACCTCACCTTCGACGGCGGCTGGGATCCGGGAGGCAACGGACGGCCCCTCGGCTGGCAGCGCGACGCGACCTTCGGCCCGGGCGGCAGCCGCGAATCGTCGAACGTCGTCTGGGGCGACGCATATCGCATCACCTCCGACGGCACAACGGTCAAGCGCGGCCTGATTAGGCAGAGCGCCTCCGTGGACCCCGCCGGCAATCCGCTGCTCGTGCGCAACACGGATTATTCGGTGCGCGCGCGCGTCCAACGCAGCGCCGGCCTGACGCAAGGCACCCTGCGCATTAACTTGAACAGCGCAACCCTGGGCGCGATCGGCACCGGCCTCGCGGTAAGCGCGTCGCAGGCGACCAGCCAGTGGCAGGAATTCACCGCGCAACTGGCGCCGCCGCAGGGCGTCATCCCGCAGGATTTGCTGCTCCTCGTTTACGCCGATGGCACGCCCGGACCGAACGGCGAATCGTTCCTGGTGGATAACATCGAGATTCTTCCCACCGCCGCGCCGCAAAACGCTTCGCTGGTCCGCGCCAGCCGCACCGAGCAGCCGGAAAGCTACGACGGCGTCAGCGGATTTCTCGAAGTCGCCATCAATAACGGGCAGGGAATTCGCGCCGCGTTCAAGCTGCGCAACCTGCTCTATTTCGCCAAGCAGCGCAGCCTCCACGTCACCGCCGACGACGGCGTGAACGAGCCGGCGCTCTGGTCCATCGAGGAAGTGTCGAACAAGGTCGGCACGCCTTCGGTGCACGGCGTCGGCTTCGGCGAAGAGTGGGTAGTCATCGCCGGCCGCGCCGGGCTCTATCTTTTTTTCGGCGGCGAGCCACAGAAACTTTCTCAGGAAATTCAGCCCACCTGGGATTCGATCAACTGGCAGTACGGCCACCGCCTCTGGGTGCAGGTGGACACGGAGAAAAAGCGTATCCTCGTCGGCGCGCCGCTCGGCAGCGCCACCGAACCTTCCGTCGTGCTCGTCTGCGATTACACGATGGGCTTCAACGATCCTCTGTGGACGATCGGCGCGCCCGGCGGCTCGCGCAAGTGGGCCCCGTGGTACATTGCGGCGAATTCCTGCGGTATCATCGAGCGTACCACCGGCGTCGCGCAAATCTTTCTCGGCAATAACGCCGCGAACGGAAAAATCCTCGCGCTCACGAAAGGGCAATTTACCGACGACGGCGCAGCGATCAATTCGTATTACACCACGGCCTATCTGAGCGGTGCTGGCGCGTCGGGCCGCAACCTGTTCGGCTATTTGACCGCGTCCGTGCAAGGCGCGGGCTCGCTCGGGATTAACGCGTTTTCGCCCGGCGGCGCAACCGAGACCTTGATCGGCGCGTGGCCGCTCTCGAGTCCCGCCGCTGAAGACTTCGAGCTCTACACGAATCTTCGCGCCGAGCGCATCGGCTATCAGTTTGGCACGAACGCGCCCGGCGCATGGTTTTCGCTCACGAAATTCGTCCCCTGGGCCAAGCCCGAGCCGTGGTCCTTCGTCCGCGGCCACAATTAAGCTTTGCAACAATCACGATTCTTTGAGTCCCCGTGCCCGTGTGGCTAGGTACTTACGCTGACCGTTCCCCAAATCGAGGCGCTGCGCCGCCAGAATCCGTTCCTCTACGAATCGCTGCGGCGCATTGTGTCCGCGGTGAATTCGATCGGCGAGCGCCTGAAGATTGATCCCCAGCCATCGGCGCAAACGCAGGCGGGCACGACGATCGCCCCGCCTCCCGCTCCGGCCTCGCTCGTCGTCACGGGGGCGCGCGGAGTCTTCTCCGCGGTTCTAGGCGCGAGTCCGGTGCCGCCGCCTGCGGGTAACGCGGGCAAGAGCGTTGCGCCCGCCTCGACGCCGATCTTCTATTTCCTCGAGGCCGCGGACAATCCATCGTTCTATTCGCCGGCGATTTACGCGCTCGGCTCCGCGCTTGCGCTGAATCTCTCGCTCGGCAACATCACGCGTTACTTCCGCGCGCGCGCGAAATTCATCGAGTCGGGCTATTCGTTCTACGCTTACTGCGGCACGCAGGCAAATCCATCGGCGGTCGGGGGAGGGCAGGTGAGCCTCGCGCCCGGTGGCGACACCAGCGGCGCGGTAAATCTCGACAGCCAGGTGCAGGACGGCGCGAGCTACGGCCGCGTCGCGCAATCTGCACTTACCGCAGGCAGCGTGGACCCGGCGAAAGCGGGCGTGCTCACGAAAGGCTCCATCCCGCCAACGTGGAACGGCGCGTTCACCTACGCCTCGACGACGACGAGCATCACCTGGTCGTGGACCGGCCTCTCGATTTTTCGCGCCGACGGCACGACGACCAGCGTGCCCGACGGCTCGCTGGCCGTGACGGGACTTTCGTCGGGCACGACTTACAATTTTTATCCTTACTGGGACGACGTCGCGCAAGCAATGGGGTGGGTTGGCGGCGGCGCGGGTACCCCCGCGAATGCACTCACCGCAAAGACGAACGCCGCGGCGCAGCAGCAAGCGCTCCAAGGACGCATCCCGCTCAGCCAGGGCGCGATGCTGGCAGCCACGACCACCAGCGGCACCGGCGGCGGCTCGGGTGGCGGCAGCGGTAGCTGCTTGCGTGCGGGCATGGTCGTGCTCTCGCGCGATCGCGGCACGGTGCCGCTCGAAACCTGCCGCGTCGGCGAGAAGATCCTGGGCCGCGACGGCTGGACTCGCATCGTGCGCCACGAGGTTCACCCCGCGGACACATTTGTTCGCTTGCACTTTTCGAATGAGGAAGTGCTCGACGCCACGCCGCACCACATTTTCACGCTTGCCGACGGCTCGCCAATGCGCGCCGAGCGGCTGTGCCTCTCCGACGTGCTCGTCGGCCGATTTTCGAAATTAACGCTGCGCAAAATCGAAGCGGTGAGCGAGGACAGCGCCAAGGTCTCCGTCGGCTGCGAACCGTGCCACGAATTCTACGCGGGCCGCCACGCCGCCACCGTCCTCACTCACAATTGGACGTTTACTTCATGACCGGCCGAGCCTACTACCTGACGACGCTTGCGGAATGGCAGCTCCACGCCGGCCGCTTCACGAACTCGCACTGGGTCGCCGCGGATCCCTCCATGCCTGTCAGCGACGCGAGTCTCATTCTCGTCCTCGTCGAAGCGGATGAGGCCGCGCACCTCGCGCTCGAGCAACATCCCGGGTTCGAGCCGCTGCCGCACCCGTTGAGCGCGAAGCCCGTTTCCGCGCGCGTCGCGGATAAACTCGCGGGACACGGCGTCCCGGCCGACGCCACAACATTCGACGCCGCGGAATTCGTGGCGCGCGCGCATCCGCTCCTGCGCCATCGCGTCTTCTGAGCCTGAGAGCACTCTTACGCTTCGGTCGTACCGCAGTCAGTCTGCAGCGGTGTCATTCCGGGCGAAGCACTGCACCGAACGGTGCAAGGGCATCGAGGCATCCCTTCACGCGCACGCATGCGAATTCGCGAATACACGCAGGCGGACCTCGACGCGCTGAAACGCCTGCACGCGCGGCAGGGCTTCGCCTACGCCTTCCCGAATCTCGCCGATCCGATTTTCATCTCGAAGCTGGTGCTCGAAGATGACACGGGTCGCGCTGTGATGGCGTCGCTCGCCCGGCTGACCTGCGAAATCTACTTGCTCGCCGATCCCGCCGCCGGTACGCCGCGCGACCGTTACACGCGCCTGCTCGCGCTGCATCGCGCGGCGGAACGCGACGCGTTCGCGCGCGGCCTCGAAGACGTGCACGCGTGGTTGCCTCCGCCGATCGCCAAACGTTTCGGCCGCCGCCTCGAAGCTTTAGGCTGGGTCCGCGACGACGCCTGGACGCCCTATTCGAAGCGTCTGACAACGCACCTCTAGCACCATCCGTCAGTCGCACATCATGAACCGAGCTTTCACACGAGGAGAATCCACATGAGCCGAGGAGCACAGCAAGCGACGCAGCGCGCAGTGGACAGGCAGCTCGCGCTGCAGAACCAATGGTTGCAGTTGGCCGGCCAGTATGGCGCGCAGGACCGCGCCCTTGCCATGCCGGGAATTCAAGACTTGCTCACGAGCCAGGGCTATTCGCCCGCCGAGCAGTCGGCTATCACGCAGCAGGGCATGGGCTCGGCGCGCACCGTGTTCGATTCACTGCGCGAGCGTGCCGCGAATCGCGTGGCCGCCACGAACAATCCCGCCGGCTACGCCGACCTGACGGCGCAGCTCGGCCGCCAGGAATCGCAAAACCTGGCGCAGCAGGCGCGGCAGAATCAGATTGATTTCGCGAATCAGAAATTGCAGCGTCGGCTCGCCGGCCTGCAGGCCATCGGCAGCACCTATGGCATCGACACGAATCTACTGGCGCGCGCCATGGGCGTGCCCGCGGAACTCCTCAATGCTCGCGCCCGCGCGTCCGGCGGCAGCAACAGCTTCCTCGGCAGCCTGTTCGGCGGAGCCGTCTCCGGCCTCGGCTCGCTGTTCGGCTAGCCCCGCGAGCGTCCATGGATGCCGATCGGATCGTCGTCGCGCTCACTGTTGGAGCGCAGTTTATTCTGTTCTTGCGCTGGTTCTATCGCCGCATCCGCAACGACGAGCTCCTGCGCGCATTCGTTCAGGACATGGCGACGAATCACTTGCCGCACATCTATCATGCGCTGCGCGCGATTTGTAAAGCGCAGGGCATCGAGCCCGGCGAGCCGCCACCCATCCGCTGGATCGATTTGAACGGGATGCATCGCTGATCCTCGTGGCAATGAATTGTAGGGGCCGCGTCGCCGGGACGCACGTCTCCGCGCAACTTCGCGCCACGAATTACAAATCACGACTCACGCCACCCGCTGCTATGCCGGCAATCTCCCCCACGCCCTGTTTCTATTTTTCGAGCTGCCGCCGCAACGCGGATCTGGAGAAAAATGGCAAGAGTCTGTGCCGTTCCTGCGCTGGCCGTTTGAAGGGCCGCGAATACCCGCTGCGCCCACCGGCGCGTCAACCGCTTTACGAAGATGCCCGTGAAGCCGCGGAAGCGTTGGACATGATCTCGCCACGCCGCAGGAAATTATCCGCCCGCGCCCGTCTCCGCCGGGCCCTTCTCGCGCGGGTTTGAAACCTGCTTCCTTTGTTTTCTTGATCGAAGGACCATCGCGGAAAGTCGGCCCATTTTCAATTTTCCATTGCTGGCCTTCGAGCCTTTCAACGATTCGCTACTCACGAGGTTCTGCCATGTTTACGAAGCACGCCCTCTCGTCATTGGTTGCGCTCGTGCTGATTGCGGCGGCTGTTTTCGCCTTTCGTTCGTGGATCGAGGCGCACGACATCCGCCTGCAATTGCAGACGACGCTCGACGCGCAAAAGCAAATCATCTCCACGGCCGAGGCGCGCGAAAAGAATCGCGCCGCCGAATTGAAAGGCACTCTCACGCAAATCGCCGCGCAGAAACGCGCGACGCAAACGCCGCAACAAATCGTGCGCGAGCTGCCGCAGTTGCTGTCGCTCCCGCGCCCTATTGAGCTTGTTCCCGTCACCCCGAGCCCCACGCAGCAGGGAAGCGGGAGGGGAATTGAGCAGGGAATTGCTTCGCCCGGCGTGGACGCCTCTGAAAACTCCCGCGCCCAGAGCGAGAGTGGACACGATTCTTCACAAGCTAGCTCGCCAGACCAATTCATCGCGCAGTTGCCCGCCGCCGATCTCAAGCCGCTCTACGATTTTGTGCAGGATTGCCGCGCCTGCCGCGCGCAGCTCGACGCCGCTCGTGCCGACCTCACCGACGAGCGAACGAAATCCAACGCACTCGCCACGGAACGCGACGCCGCTGTTCGTGCCGCAAAGGGCGGCGGCTTCTGGAAGCGTTTCAAACGCACTGCAAAATGGTTTGCCATCGGCGCCGGCTTCGGTGCCGCCGCTACCGTCGCCGCCCGCCGATAATCCCGCGCTAACTGGCTTCGAACCGCAGAACTGTGGAAGTACCCAGCGGCGAGCCCTTCCTATTCCGACGGTGGTCCCGCTCATTGTCCTGATCTCAGAGCGATGACTAGGCCCCCGCGAAAACAACGGACCAGCAATATCAAGCCACGTCCCTCTCCAAGACCACCTGGAATGAATGCCGAGCGTCCGCGCCGCATATGGTCCCTCGCCCGCCATCACCCGACACCTCGAAGCCCGTCCGCAACGATTCCGTACAACCAGCCGGTGATCATCGCAGGACCGAAATTCCATGCCATAGGGATGCCTGTCCGAGACTGCCTTGCACGCCCCCCTTCACAGTTTCCTCGTCCGCGGCGGGCACTCACCATTGCCGGGCGAGATCGGCGCCCGTTATATGATCAACCACGGGTGACATTCCCTGTGAGCGCCCTTCGCCACGAGCTATCAGGTCGAGATCGAGCCAGCCGTACAAATCCCGCCGTTCCTTTCACCAAGGCTAGCTCCACGGTCCCGGGGCTCTTAGTTCGTCTACTCCGTTCTCTATATCCCGTCTCCTGCCCCTCGACTTCGCCGTCCTTCCTGGTTCGTTCAAGCCAAGGATTCACCGCATCTTCACAACCCTCAAATTCCTTGACTTCCGCTAAGGATTATTATGTTGCATATGAAAGATGCGAACGAGGATGGTCGGGGTCGGGTGCGCTCCGAGATGGGGTGGGGCTCGGCAACCTGCCCTTTTGACCGAGCCGGAACGCATTCCGTGGCCTGGATGCATGCCGTTACGAACTTCCCCGTCCAGTTGCGAACAATCGAGATTGTGTGTGCTGAAGCGCCTGCTTGGCGCTGCGTTTTCCCCCGTTGAAAACGATCGAGGTTGTAGGTTCTGGGGCGAAGGCTTGCCGGTGCGTTGTAGCCCGGTGAGCTCATTCGAGAGTGTGGCTGGCTGGTGCTCCGCGTGGAAGAGAATCGAGGTTGTGGATTCTGGGGTGAATCCTTGCAAGTGCGTGCTATGACGTTGAGGACAATCGCGAGTGTGTCTTGCCAGTTGCTGGAGTTGTTTCGGCGTGATGCATGGCTCTCATTTTTCATGCAGCATCGAGGAAATCCTCGTCGCAAGAATTGCCAGGGCTGAGTTAAACAATGGGTTGCGTGGCACTGGGCTCAAGGGATTTTTCCGCGCTTGGGTCAACTGGACCGGTCATCACAAAGATTCTACGGACCTAGACGGCGGTCGAAGGCCACGGGTAACTTTTAGGCTTGCCAGCACTAAACACCGCAACAAAAGGCGGCGAACGAGGGCAAAATCGTCGTCAAGTAGTCTTCAGTCCGGCCAGCAACAAACACCGCAACAAAAGGGGTCGAATGAGAGCCTAATCGTCGTCAAGTAATCTTCAGGCTCGCCAGCACCAAGGACCACTCCACAAGGCGGAGTATGAGCACTGACTCTACTACTTGTTCGAAAGATGAAGGGCAATGTCCGCGTTACAAAAGGAGAGACGGTGGGATTTCGAGGAAAACAATTGGCGGGTGAGAAAGCGGACGCTAGCGCGGAGGAGTGAGCTCGAAGTTGATGTACTGCTCGAGGAGCTCCTGGGGTCCGCCGATGAGCGAGCGACCGTTGACGAAGACGGTTGGAGTGTTCGATATTTTCACGGCCTTGCCATCAGCAATGTTGGCTTCGACAGCTTGCTTGGCCTCGGGAGAAGACAGGCAAGCGCGGAAGGTATCGGCTTGCAGTCCAGCTTGGCCCGCGACGGCGAGCATCACGTCCCATACGTTCTCTGGCGTGATGGACTCCTGGCGGTCGAAGATTGCATCGTGAACTTTCCAGAAGGAGTCAGGCGACTGCATGTACGCACAGCGTCCAGCGATCGAAGCTGTCATCGCCCAGGCGTGCTGCGGCAAGGGAAAATCTTTGTAGACAAATCGGACCTGAGGATACTTGGGTTCGACCACTTTGAGAATTCTGTAAAGCTCGGCGCAGTGTGGACATTGAAAGTCGCTGAAGAACACGACAGTGACCTTCGCATTTTCGGGCCCCTTCGAAGGATAGCTTTCGAGATGAATCCGGGCGCGATTGTCGGCGAAGGGATCCTTGGTTGTGTCGTCCACTTCCCCGCGGAAGATGAAACGACCGTCCCTGCTGGTATAGACCAGGCCCGTATCCGTTTGCTCTCCCTGCGTCACTGCGACGGGAACTTCGTAGAGTCCGGGGATTCCAGTATCTTTCAACGGTCCCAGTTTTATTTTGAAGGCAGGTCCCCACGCATAAAGCTTGCGGAGAAAATGTTCGACCTTCTGGTCGATCTGGATTTCCGTGAGAGCCTTTGACGGCGCAGGCGCCTGGGCAGCCGCCGGCAACGCCACGAGCAACAGCAGGACAGACAATCGACGCATCATGCGATCTGATCC
Organism: Terriglobia bacterium; assembly: GCA_041496565.1. Classification (GTDB taxonomy): domain Bacteria; phylum Acidobacteriota; class Terriglobia; order Acidiferrales; family UBA7541; genus JBGPTK01. The sequence continues at coordinate 13,005 of JBGQEW010000063.1, forward strand.
CTCCCCAAGATTGCGTTGAACAACGGAACATCCCCATCGAGCCGCCCGCCAGCGAAGGCGGCTACATTTCACGTCTTGAATTTTTGCGCCAGCGGGAAACGCCGGCCAACACTGAACGCCTTGGTGGTGACTTTCAGGCCCGGCGGCGCCTGTTTGCGTTTGTATTCGTTCTGGTCCACGAGTCTCGCCATCTTCACAACCAGCTCCAGCGGGAAGCCGAAGTGATCGGCGATTTCTTCGGGACTGCGCAGGTCCTCTACATAGGCCTTCAGGATGCGATCCAAGACATCGTACGGCGGCAGTGTGTCCTGGTCAGTCTGGTTCGGTCGAAGCTCCGCAGAGGGGGGCTTAGTGAGCGTCGCCTGGGGGATGACTTCCCTGCCGCGATTGACAAGCTTGGCGAGCTCATAGACGACAGTTTTCGGAACGTCCGAGATGACCGCCAGTCCACCGGCCATATCACCGTAGAGCGTGCAATACCCCACTGCCATTTCAGACTTGTTCCCGGTGCTGAGCACCAACGAGCCAAATTTATTCGAAAGAGCCATGAGCAAATTGCCACGGATGCGCGCCTGGATATTTTCTTCAGCGACGTCTTCGGGCCGCCCGGCAAACGAAGGCGCGAGCGTCTTGCGGTAGGACGCGAAAATATCGGAAATCGGCAAGACGAGGAACTCGATGCCAAGATTTTCCGCGAGTTTCCGCGCGTCACGCAGGCTGCCCTCGGACGAGTACGGGCCTGGCATGCCAACGCCGTGAACATTCGCGGCGCCGAGAGCATCCACAGCGATGGCAGCGACCAGGGCGGAATCAATGCCGCCACTCAATCCGACGACGACTTTGCGAAAGCCACACTTGCGAACGTAGTCGCGCGTGCCGCAAACGAGGGCGCGGTAAACGGCATCGAGCTCGTCGCTGGGCTGGGGTCGAATGTCTCCGACTCCCGTCACGGTATCGAACAGGATCAAGTCTTCGTCGAACGAACGCGCCAGCGCCGCCACGCGGCCGTCCGCAGTGATGGCGACGCTCGAGCCGTCGAACACAAGGCTGTCGTTGCCTCCGACCTGATTCACGTAAACAACCGGGATGTGATGCTCGCGAGCCATAGCTTTCAGCATATCGAGACGCAAAGCACGCTTATCGAAGTTATAGGGCGAAGAGGAAATGTTGAGCAGGAGGGTAGTTCCCTGCCCCACCAGTTCGGCAACCGGATCGCGGTCATAGAGGTGCTGGGCCCAAAAATACTTGTCGTTCCAGCAATCTTCACAGATGGTGATGCCGAGCTGTTGATCGCAAAGAGCGACGACGTGCTGCGAATGCGCCGGCTGAAAGTAGCGAGACTCATCGAAAACATCGTA
>JBGQEW010000064.1:0-14281 GCA_041496565.1 Terriglobia bacterium
CGGCGCGCTCTTTCGGGTCCTCGACGAACGCCGCTTCGATTTCGCGGTCTTCTTGATCGCTTCGTCCGCGAGGCTTGGTCCCCGCGATCGGCCGATAGTACGCTTCGCGCCCCTGACTCTTCACCAGCATTTCCGGCGAACTGCCCACCACCGCCACGTTGCCCAGGCGCAGAAAATACATGTACGGCGACGGATTGATCACGCGCAGCGCCCGATAAATCTCGAACGGTTCGGCATTCGTCCGCGTTTCAAAGCGCTGGCTCGGCACGACCTGAAAAATATCGCCCGCGCGGATGTACGCCTTCGCCTTGCGCACCGCCGCAAGAAATTTCGGCTTCGTGAAATTCGAAGCGAACCGCACCGGCCCGCCCCGTCGTCCCGCCCGCGCGCGCGGCAGCGGCGCCTCGAGCGCGCGCCGTGTGCGCCGGATCTCGTGCACGGCCGCGTCGTATTTCGCGCGCAAACTGCCTTCGCCATCGGCGAAGACATTTCGCACGATCCACAGCCGGTGCTGCACGTGGTCGAAGGCCACGAGTCCCAGATAAAACATGAGCACCGCATCGTCGAGCCTCAGATCGTCGCGCCCGCTCGCCGGAATTCGTTCGACCAGGCGCACCATGTCATAGGCAAAATAGCCGATCGCGCCCGCGATCAGCGGTGGCAGGCCCGGCACGCGCACCGGCCGGTAACGATGTACACGCTCGCGCAAGATTTCGATGGGATTACCGGCAATTGTTTCCCGCTGCGCGCCGCTCTCGATCACGCACATTCGCCCGCGCGAACGGAACACTTCCGCGGGATTCGCGCCCACGAAGGTATAGCGCGCGATCGTTTCGCCGCCCTCCACGCTCTCGAGCAGGCAGGACGAGCGCGCATGGCGCGCCAAGCGAAGATACGCAGCGACGGGCGTCAGTAAATCCGCCGTAATCGTCTCGTACACCGGCACCAGGTTCCCCTGCCGAGCCAGCTTCGCAAACGTCTTGTAATCCGGCTGAATCATGGTCCTTCTTTAAGATCCATCGCGCATGTTTTCCTCTTGTTCCTCTACTTCCTCCTATTCCGCTAGTTCGTTCGAACCTTTGCGTTCCTGCTTCCCTTCTTTCTCTCCCCCTAGAGCCTTGATCACCGCGCGCCGCATCACTCCCGCTGGCGCACGCTCGCCCGTCCAAATCTCAAATTGCGCCATCCCCTGCGCCAAAAACATTTCGAGTCCTGAAACCGTTTCGATGCCGCGGCGCTTCGCCAATCGCAGCAATTTCGTCTCGAGTGGCCGGTAAATCGTATCGAACACGAGCCGGCAATTCAGCTCCAAGGCCTTGAGCGGCGACTCATCCGCGTCCGGATGCATCCCCACCGGCGTCGCATTCACGATCGCGTCGAAATATTCCCGCCGCAGTCGCGCGCGCGGAATTGCTTCTCCGCCCACCGCACGCGCCAGCGCCCGCGCCCGCTCCATTCGCCGCGCGCAAATGCAAACGACCGCGCCGCCCTGCGCCAGCGCAAACGCCACGGCACGCGCAGCTCCGCCCGCCCCATAAATCAGCGCCCGGCTTCCGCGCAGGGGAATTCGGCATTCGAGCGCCCGCAAGACCCCCACGTAATCCGTGTTGTAGCCGAAGAGTTTTCCACCGCCGCGCACGACCACCGTGTTGACCGCGCCGATCGCCGCCGCCAGCGGATCGCAATCATCCAGGTAACGCAAGACGCGCTGCTTGTGCGGCAGCGTCACGCTGAATCCCACGATTCCGAGCGGCGCAATCGCGCCCAGAAAATCTCGCAGCTCGCGCACCCGAAACGGAACAAACACCGCGTTGATCCCGCGCGACCGAAACGCGGCATTCTGCATTCGCGGCGAAAGGGAATGGCTTACCGGATCGCCGATCACGCCATAGACGCGCGTTCGCGAATTCAGATTGTCGGCGCGATAGAGTTGTTTCATCTCCTCAAGCGTCACCTGTCCCGCCGCCGTCGCATTTTCCACCGGCGCATACGCCAGCGCGCTACCCGCCCGCAGCGCTAGGATTCGCGCCGGCAATCCCGCCTCGCTCATGGGCACCACGACCAAGCGCCGCCGGCCGCGCCTGCCGCCGGGCTTGCCGGAACGCGCGAGCCCCAACACGCGCAAGCTGTCCGCGATCGTTTCGCACTGCGTCGCGATCTTCACGACGTCGCCACCGGCGCGCTCAAGCCGCCGCACAATCGCGCCAAGATTTCTCGGCGTCCTCTGAAAATTGTGGAACGAAATCATAGCCCGGCCTCGCCCCAGAATCGCGCGCAAAGCGCCCCGCCGCAGCTTCCGCGCCGACTCAATCTCCAAATCCACCCACGAACAGCCGGATTCGACCGCGAGGCGCAGTACCGCCAATTGCTCTGCGATGTTTCGGGAGAACTTGCCTCCCGCGTCTCTCCTCCGGCAGGTCGCGACGAGAGTCGCCCGCCACGGTTGACACCTCAGCCCGCTTAGAAACCGCACGACCTCCCGCTGGTTCCTCAGCCAATCGAGTCGCAGTTCAACCGCCCTCGTCCGCCGGACCGCCCGGCGGAGCTGCCGCAGCATCCCCTTGGCGTCCGTCGCAGCCACAACGGCGCAAATCTTGTCTCGACCGAACAAGCTCCGCATGATGTCTGGTTACTCCGAGCAACGTGGTTCAACAGGCCGTTGGAACGTGGTTCAGTCCTATAGAGCGGCGGCCTTTAGGGCGGCACCACACTCTCTCTTGGCAGCGCTGACCGCTTCTACCATGCGGTACCCAAAGTGTAAAGCTCGCCCCGGCACCGTCTTGACGCCTTTCGAGTCATCTGGTACGGTCGCCTAGAAGGTGTCTTCCGTGGGCTTCCGCGTTTGGGGTGTCAAAGGAGTGAGCACGATGCGAGGAAGATTCGTCTCAAAATATCTGACGTTGAGCTTGGCCGCTGCTGTTTCCACACTTCTCACTGGCGTGGTTGTCCCGCCAGCGGCTGCCCAGACCGCACACGCCCCCATTCCGGCCGATATCAATTGCTCGGGAATGTTTACGATAGAGGCCGTGCCGCGAGACACCATTCTTGTTACCGGTGAGCAATCCATCTATCAAATCACCTACCAGGAAGGTGACTACATCTACCTCAATAGGGGCGCCGAGCAGGGCGTCAAGGCGGGCGACGAATTCCGCGTCATGCGCCCGGCCAAGTTTTCCCCTGATAACCCCTGGTTCTCCTGGCAGCGCGCTCTGATGCGTGCCATGGGCACCCCTTGGGAGGACGAAGGCCGCATCCGTGTGGTCGTCGCGCAGCAGAAGACTTCCACCGCTCAGGTCATTGAGTCCTGCTCATTCATGCAGCGCGGAGATGTTGCCATCCCATTCGCTGAGCGCCCCACGCCTCCCCTCAAGGATAATCAGAAGTTCGACCGCTTCGCTCCTGCCAGCGGCAAGACCTTGGCCATGATCGTGATGGGCAAGTGGTTCAATAGCATGGCCGGATCGAATGACGTCGTTTACGTCAATCTGGGCAGCGCACAGGGCGTCAAAGTGGGAGATTACTTCCGTGTCTTCCGCTACCAGGACATGCACCACGAGGCGGTATACCAAACCTATCGGCAGCCCTTCGCCATCCAGGGCTTCGGAAGCGTGCCGCACGAGTTCAACTGGAAAACCGTTCCGCGGGAAGTGCTCGGAGAGGGCATCGTTTTGCGCGCAACGCCGAATTCCTCGACGGTTTTGATCACCTTTTCGCTTCGTGAAATCTTTGCCGGCGACTACGTCGAAATCGAGTAGCCCCCTCAACTCGACCGGCGCTGCCGCTCCACGCGATAGTCCGCTTCGCTGAACACTTCCGCGGTAAAGGCCTCGATCCTGGTTCCCGGCTCCTGCCACGCTTCCCGCTCCATTCCGCCCTTCACGCAAGTCTCTTCGAGGAATCGCTTCCGCGACCAGTTCCTCTCGCTGGCCACTTGCGGCAGCAGCAATCCACGCCGCGCCCCGCGCGAGATCAGCAAGCCATGCCTCCCGACTTCAATCTGCTCCGGCTGGACGCGCTCGAGCCGCGACAGCGCCGAAATCTCAATTTCAATTTCTGCCAGCTCATCCGGCCGCACCGGTTCGAACCGCGGGTCTTCCAGAGCCGCCCCCATCGCGCAGTGTGCCACGGCCTCCGCCAGCGATTTCAGCGCTTCGACCTGTCCGATGCATCCACGAAGCCGGCTTCGGCGGCGCAGGGTGATGAAAACTCCGGAGGGATTGGCGAGGGGCCCTGAGGCTGGCTCAATCTCGGGCAGCCGTCCATGCTGGACGGCTTCGGCGACCGCACGCCGCGCTAGCTCCAGCAACGCGCGGCGCTCGTTATCAGGGAGCGGCGACATCTTGCGGCTTCTTTTCCTGCTCGAGCATCACCGTGCGCTTGCGGCGTTGCTTTACCCGGTCATCAACTTGGTTCCAAAACATCAGGAAGTAATGCACCGCTGAACCCACTGCGCTCAGCACCACGAGCCACAGCAAAATCGTGGCCGGAAACTTCAGCTCCACATGCCGCGCGCCCAGGATCACCGCGCAACCCGCAAGCACCTGCAGCACCATCTTCGATTTGCCCAGCGGCGACGCCGGAATGATCAGCCCTTCCCCCGACGCGATGCTCCGCAGCCCCACCACGATGAATTCCCGCCCGATGATGATGACCACCATCCACGCCGGCACCAGCCCCAACTCCACGAGGGAGATGAATGTCGCCGAAATCAGCAGCTTGTCCGCGATCGGGTCCAGCAGAATCCCCAGTGTGGTGATCTCTCCGCGTTTCCGCGCGAGATAACCGTCCATGGCGTCCGTCGCAGCAGCAGCCAGCAGGATCAACACTCCCCAAATTTCGTAGTGGACCGCGAGCCCCAGGACGTCCAGGTTGGGCTCTCGGGTCAGCAGGACGACAACGAGAAGCGGAATGAAGAAAATCCGCAGGATGGTCAGGCTGTTCGGCAGATTCATGTCGCTCTCGGCGAATTCGACTTCGCCAGCACGCGCCCTGGCTAAATGAGCGGAGCAGCCTCACTATAGCCCCGCCGTTCGAGTCAGTCAACGTGGACTCATTTGCTTACTGGCAGGGCGTGGAAGATAATTTTCGTCAGCCTGATGCACGACCACGATTAATTGCGCATGTTCCTGGCGTTCCCCGCGCGTGAAGAAACTTCGGCCGCAAGCCTCGGGTCGCCTCTTGCCGAAGTGTCGGAGGCCCGCTCTCCTCTGTTCCTTTCCGAAACTGCATCACTCTCATTTCCCTACCCCACGGCCCCACTTCGCGCGCTTGGCCTTGTCTCAAGGTCCAGCGGCTCCGTACGTTAGAAATTAGATACTACTGGTACATGCTGGAACGCAGAATTCTCGGTTCCGCACGCGAAGGGATGCCCCCGAAACCTTGAAAATGCACCCTTTTCCGTAGAAGAGTCGCAGGACCCCACGGTAACTCATTGTGAACACCCTTCTGCAAGCCTGTGCAAAATCAGGCGTTGCGCTCACCGGCCTCGGAAATCGAAGCGGAAACTGACGTGACCGCGCGATGCTGATACAAGGTGCTTAATTACATCAGGTTAGGATGGCATAGAGAGGTCCCGTACTGCGGCAATCGGGGTCCAAATTGAAGAACTAGGCAACTTGCGAATCGCAATTTCCACAGGGTTTTCCACAGTCTCGCCCACATCGGCGATCTTGTGAGGTCGCACCCATAGCGCGCCGTCCTTTGGCGTCGGCAACCCACTCCCGAATTCGCCTCAGATTCCTCAGCCTGGCGTGATCGATATTTCGAGGTGCGGAAATTCAGGAGGCATTCCCGACTTTCAAGTTGTGTTTTTCACTTTCCGTACGGCTAAGCCCTTCCGGGTCCCGCGAGCACGCGCGCCGGCAGAAATACAATCGCACGCAGCAATTTCAACACCCCTTCCACCGCGATGCCGAGAATCCGAAACGGCAGCAGCAACAACCAAACAATCGGATAAATCACCAGCGCCACGAGTGCCAGCGGCCAGCAAACCACCAGGAGGATGCACCACAAAAGAAATTCGGCCATTTGATTCTCTCCTCTATCCTATTGTACGCATCGACCCGCATTTCAGTTCCCCGCCGCTTTGCGGGCCGGCTGCTTCGTTGCTCGCAGCGAGTGGCAGCGAAGAATCGTCAGCCAGGCGAAATTCTTGGATCCCAGCAAAGCGAAATCGCGCAGGAACGATTCACAAAATAATCGATGCTCGCCATTCTGTCGCTCTGCCCGAGTCCGCGCCTCTGCGCTGGTCCGATGTTGAGGCTCGAATTGTCCAGACTTTTCCACCCCAGCAGCAGAATGTCGCTGCTCCAGACCAGGGCAGGACCGGCGCTGCTCGTTTCCCGCGAGGTGTACTTGTTGCCGAAGCTCCTCCCTCCATCGCCGGAAGACATGACGTTTAGTTGTTGGTTGCCTACGCCCGTCCAGGCGAGAAAGATTTGGCCGTCGCTGGTCGCCAGCGCTGGACCGTCGTTGCTCGTGTCTCCCAGCGTGACTTTGTTCGAGAAGCCCGACATGCGAGAATTTCTCCAGCGATTACCCCCTGCGTTCACCTGCGCCACGTTGAGCTGATGGTTGCCCACGCCCTTCCACGCGATCACGACGCCGTCCCCGCTCGCTGCCAGCGCCGGCGCGGCGCCGCTGCTCTCCTCGGAACTATACCTACCGCCAAAGCTCGCTCCGTTGTCGGTTGAGGCCATCACGATCATTCGTCCTCGCTGGCCCGTCCATGCCAGATATAGCATGTCGCGGAAGGAAGCCAGCGAGGGACCGCTCCGGCTCGTCTCTTTCAACGTGACCTTGTTCGAAAACCCATTGATGCGCGGAATCCCTCGCTCGCCTCCGCTCACGTTCACCCGCGCCACATTGATTTGATTGTTGCCCTGGCCTTTCCAGGCGATCACCAGGCTGTCCCCAGTCGCTGCCAACGCAGGCGCGGCGTTGCTCGTCTCCGACGAAGTGTATTTTCCCGCGAAGTTAAACCCATCATCGGTCGAAACGGCGATATTCAATTGATTGTTATCCACGCCCGTCCAGGCTAGAAACAGCACGCCGTTCATGTAAGCCAGCGCGGGACGGTTGCTGCTTGTCTCCCTGAGAGTGATCTTTTCCCAATCCGACGGACGCCAATGCCGTTGGCCCGGCTCCTGCGACTGCTGCGGCCAGGTGGATTGCGCCGCAGCCGTCTGCGCGGCGATTCCTGCGCAAGGAATTCCTGAAAGTATGCACAAGCTCAGTGCCACAGCGTAGCGTGAGAATCTCATCGGAATTGCCCCTGAGACGGATTTTACGCAAGAGCGACGCAGTTACAAGTCTATTCAACTGTCCATTTCGCGCCAGCCGGCTGAGATTTCGTGCCCGGGACGGGAAAATCCCAGGCTCATCACCGGGCTCAAGGAAGAACCGAACCATTCGCAGCACGTGCCGCCGCCCGCGCGACTCGCGGACGCTGCTACCGCGCCGCGTCTTCGGAAAATTCCTGCAATCGCCGCGCCAGCGATTCCGGCAGCTCCGCATCAATGACCATCTGGCCGTCATTCACAACCGAATCGAGCACGCGCCCGCACGCGTACACCAGCGCGAGGCTCCGGCCCTCCGACATCGGCAAGCGCAACCGCGCCCTCACCACCGGGTCTACCGGCATCGCCGCGTCCATTCGCCGCAGCAGTTCCTCGATTCCCTCGCCGGTCAGCGCGGAGACGAAAATGTTCCCGTTCGCCTCGCTTTTCCGAAGCGCTACAACTTCCTCCTCCGACAGGCGGTCAATTTTGTTGAATACGTGCAGCCGCTCACGATCGTCCGCGCCCAATTCCTTCAAGACTTTCTCCACCGCCGCGTCCTGCTCCACGTGTTGCGGATTCGAAATGTCCGTCACTTGCACAATCAACGCCGCCTCTTGCACTTCTTCCAGGGTCGCGCGAAACGCTGCAATCAGCGCGGGCGGCAAATCGCGCAGAAATCCTACCGTATCCGATACCAACACGCGCCGCCGCGACCGCAGCCGGACCGCACGCACCGTCGGGTCAAGCGTCGCGAACATTTTCGACGACGTCAGCACCTCGGCCTGCGTAAGCGCGTTGAAAAGCGTCGACTTGCCGGCGTTGGTATATCCCACCAGCGCCACCATGCCCAGCGGCACCGCTTGACGCGCACGTCGCCGAGTGGCGCGCTGGCGCCGCACCGTCTCGATCGCTTTCTGAATCTTGCCGACGCGCTCGCGGATTCGCCGGCGGTCCGTCTCGAGTTTCTGTTCGCCGGGTCCGCGCGTGCCGATTCCGCCGCCCAGTCGCGAAAGCTCTACTCCCCGCCCCGATAGCCGCGGCAATAAATAATTCAACTGCGCGAGCTCGACTTGCAGTTGCCCTTCCCGGGTGCGTGCGTGTTTCGCAAAAATATCGAGGATCAATTGCGTACGGTCAATCACGCGGCAATCCGTCGCGTGCTCCATGTTGCGCTGCTGCCCGGGTGTGAGGTTGCGGTCCACAATCACCAGCGGGGCGCGCCGCATCTGCGCCTCCGTCTTCAACTCTTCGAGCTTCCCTTTTCCAATCAGCGTCGCCGGGTCCAGCGCGTCGCGAAGCTGCAGCAGGCTCCCCACTACGTTCGCGCCCGCGCTTCGCGCCAGCTCCTCGAGCTCCACGAGCGATTCGCGCTCGGTCGCGCCCGCTGTCGCGCCAGGCAGCCTTGCCGCTCGCTTGACGCCCACACCGAGCAGCAACACCCGCTCTCGATTGTCCACTTCCTGTGCAGTTTTCATTCTTGTGCTGAAATCCTGAGCATTTCCCGGATGGTTGCAGGTGCGTTGTCCGCAGTCAGGATGGGTATCATCTACGCCAGCATTATACGCCTGCAAAGATTCCCAATCGACTCCGCCTCACACGGCACTACTTCTTCCTCGGCCGCGCTGCCGACTGTCCCTCCAACGCCGCTGCCGCCAGAACCAGCCGCGACAGAAAATTCCCCACCGTTCTCGGCGCTTCGCGCAACTCCTGGTTCCGCTGCGCCCGGTTCACCCAGCCGAGGTAGAGCAGATAGACAGCTTCACCCCACCACTCCGCCTCCCGGCCCTCAAACCCAATTTCGCGCAACACCTCAGCAATGTACCCCACTCGCCTCGCCTCTACCTCTCGTACGCGTTCTGCCACCTTCGGGTCTCTCTGCGACCAGTCGAAGACCGCTGCCGCCAGCGCGCTGTACCCTGAACCCGCGACCATTTCGACCAGGCGCCCCCAGCGCTCGGCCGCTTCACCCTGGTCCGCTCGGGTCGCCAGCCAGTCAACCTCCCCTCGCTCCCAGGAATCCAGCATCGCCGCCAGCAACTCCTCGCGCGTGCTGAAATGCCAGTAGAAGCTGCCTTTACTCACTGCGAGGTCTCGCGCCAAGACTTCCACGCGGACCGCATCGATCCCCCGATTCGCTAGGGCGGTGAGTCCCGCCCGAACCCAGTCTTGGCCGCTGAGTTGCCGCTTGCCATTGCCCGAAGCCGATCCCCCGGTCACCTGCGGTTTCCCATCAACTTTCGTATGTGCCATTTGCCCTCCAAACGCCTACGTATTGACATGCTCATTTAAACCGAAGACCAGCCTCTTGATGTTGGTTAAAATGTCCGTAAGTAATTGTATTTAGGAATAATATAGCAAACCTAGGGGAGCATAGCTCGCTGCGTAGAACCACCGTTTCCAACTCCACAGCAAGAACATACGCCTCCGTATGCAATTGTCAAGAAACAATTTCATTAAGCCTACCATACGCCACCGTATGTTACAGGGGATGCTTCCCCACCGAAAGTTCTCCTGACTGTTGTGGCGGCTTCCGAGATATCTCTCTCCATCTCCGCACCCACAGCATGGTGGAACCATTTGCAGCTAGCGCGTAATCCCCTTCCCTCGGAGGTGGAGGAGCACTGCCTTCAGCACGCCATCTTCATCCCCAAGCCCTGCGAACCACTCCACGTTCGGCTCCTTCCGAAACCAAGTCATCTGCCGCTTAGCATACCTGCGCGTCGCCTGCTGGATCTCTTGCACGGCTTGCTTAAGCGGTAGTTCGCCCCGCAAGTGTCTCAGCAGCTCGGAGTAGCCGATAAACTCGAACGGCTTAGCCGTCTCCGGTACCGCCAGGGCCGTCAGGCGGCCTATCTCCTCAAGCCAGCCCGCTTGGACCATCGCTTCAACCCTGAGCTCGATCCGCCGGTAAAGCTCCTCGCGGGGAGGCTGCAATCCTACCTTGACCGCCTCAAATTCAGGCAGTCCCGGCCGTCCCGCTTGATGGACCTCTGTCACCGTTTTTCGCGCCAATAGGCAGATCTCGATTGCCCGGATCGTTTTCTGTGTATCGCGTGCTGCGATTCGCTTTGCAGCCAGGGGGTCGAGGCGCGCCAGCATGCGGTGCAAGTATTCGGGCCCGCTCTGTTCCGCGCTCTTGCGCAGTCGTGCGCGCAATTCCTCCGATCGCCCCGGCGCATCGGCTAAGCCTTCGAGCAGCGCGCGCAAGTACAGCCCCGTGCCAACCGTCAGGATGGGCATTCGTCCGCGCTCTCGGATCTGCTCGAGCACTTCGATTGCGCGCCGGCGATATTCTCCCGCCGTGAAGACTTCTGTGGGTTCGACCAGGTCAACGAGGTGGTGAGGGATGCCCTGCTGTGCTGCAAGGGGAACCTTTGCTGTGCCGATGTCGAAATGCCGATAGACCTGTGTAGAATCGCAGACGACCACTTCGCCGCCCAGCCGTTTCGCCAGCCGAATCCCCAGCGTCGATTTCCCGGACGCGGTTGGCCCCACGATCGCGACCAGCCGTGTCAGCGGTTTCATCCGTGGGTTCTCCAATAGCGCAAGAGCAGCAAGGCCAGGGCGAGGAGCGCCAGCAGCAGCGTCCCCAGCACCTGTGTGCGATTAAGTCTCACTGGTAATCGATGGGCAGATTATAGAGGAAGATGAATCGCAGTTCGATATACGGTCCGCTGAACGCCGGCGGCAGCGGCTCGAACGGACTCGACCCTCGGATCGCGGACATGGCCGCGCGGTCCAGCGGCTCTTTCCCCGAGGTCCTTTCGAGCACGGGTTCGATATCCGGCACGCCGCCGTCGCGGTTGATGTGAAATCGGAGCATCACGCGGCCTCTCTCGCCCAGCCGCGCGGATTCCGGGATCACGGCATACCAATTCCGCTTGACGCTAGCCAGCACTCGCGCCAGGTAGTTCGTGAAGTCCACGCCCTCCGTCGGCGTCAGCAACTGCAGGTTGCCGCCGAGATATCCCTGTTGCCCGCCTCCCGCTCCTCCGCCTCCCGCCGGCCCCTGTGGAAGCGGATCCGCGAAGCCACCGGTCGGGCCTTCCCGTCCGCCTAAAGCACCCTGCATGGATTGATCGAGCGCCTTTCCTGGCGACATTCTCGGCAGAGCAAAATTTCCGTTCGGCTTCGGCACCTCCGCATTCTCGAGCCGTGGCACCTGCGCCAATTCGCTCCGCTGCGCATTCTGTCCCTGCGGCTTCGGCTGATTCTGTGGCGTCGGACTCGACGGCAGATTCGGCTGCGGAGGCGTCGTTTCGGGCGTCACCGGTCCGGGCGGCGGCGAGAATTCCAAGTTCGGCGCGAGCTTTCGCAGCACGCGCGGATCCACGCGCATGATCGAGCTCGGCGGTTGCGGCCTCGGCGCGATCTTCGGAATCTCGTCCATGGACGGCGGCAGATAGACAAAGCTCAATTGCCTGCGCGCGAGATCCAGATCTTCCTGTGTCGGTTTCCTCTGGGGAAATATCTTCGGCGACAAAATCACGAGCACGATCAAGAGAATGTGAGTGATCAGCGAAGCAAACCGTGAGATCTGATTCCAGTCCGCGCCGCGCGTGTCCACGGGCCTCGTCAGCAGGTTTACCTCGCCCGTCGTGAAGACATCCGGCTCGACCATGTCCGCATAGAGCTCGGGAGGAATCCGCGCCCCGGCCGCAACGGGCCCAGGCTCGAGCCCCGCCGGAACCACCATCCGCGTGTCGAGAATGGACAGCGGCATGTAATCGGGAATTTCGGGAGCCTTCTCGAGCAATTTCGCAGGCGTATCGCGAGGAACCACGACCCGCGCCGCCAGCACATCGAGTGGCAGGTGCGTCGGAATGTTTGTCCGCGTGTCAATCGGCGTAACCGGCAGATTGTTCGGGACCACCGTCCTCTCGTCGAGCAGCGTCGTCAGCCGGCGAGGTTTCGCCGCCAGATCTTCAGCCGTGACGGGCCGGACATTGATCGGCACCAAGAGCCGGCGGATCATCGCGCGTCCTGAGGAGCAAAGGTACCGAGTTGGACGCGCCGCGCATGTTCGAGGATGCCCGCCATCACGCGGTCCGCCAACTCGAGTGCGCGCCGTCCGGCTTGGCCATCCACCACTGGCGCCCGCCGCGTGCACACCGAATCCAAGAATGCCCGCAGCTCCGCGCGCAGAGGTTCTTCAGGCTCTGCGGACAGCTTCTCGAAATGAATCTTTGGCGAGCCGGCGCCGCCTTCCACCTGCACGCGAACCGCGTCCTGCCGCGTGTAATCGATCGAAATATATTCGCGTTCCTGGAAAAAACGCATCTTGCGCACGCGCTCGGTGGAAACGCGGCTCGCCGTTACATTGGCCACTGCTCCCGTGGCAAATTCGATCCGTGCGTGCGCGATGTCCACCTTGTCCGTCAGCACGGGAATCCCGACGGCCTTCAGATCCGTCACCGGCGCGTTCACCAGGGCGAGCAAAATGTCCAGGTCGTGAATCATCACGTCGTAAACCACGTCCACATCCAGGCTGCGCGGCGAAAACACACCCAGCCGGTGCACCTCGAAAAAGAGTGGCCGCGTGACGATTTTCCCCACCGCCACCACCGCCGGATTGAATCGCTCGAGGTGCCCCACTTGTAGAATTCTTCCGCCGCGCCGCGCCGCCGCGATCAGTTCGTCAGCTTCTGCGAGGGATGCCGCCATCGGCTTCTCAACCAGGACGTCAATACCTGCCTCGAGCAGGCGCCGACCAATTCGCGCATGGTCCACGGTGGGCACGGCCAGGCTCACCGCCTCCACGCGCCCAGCGAGCTGCGCGACATCGGGAATGACCTCGGTCGCAAATTCCGACGCCACCCGCCGCGCGCGTTCCAAATCCACGTCCGCCACGCCGACCAGCTCGACGCCCGCGCTGGCCTGCGCTTCCCCAGCCGCCGTGGCGTCCCGACCGTTGGTCGCAAGGTCTTTCCACACACGGACGTGGTTTCGCCCGAAGTCTCCCACGCCCACCACCGCCACCCGGGTTTTTCTTCCCTCGCTCACGTTTTCCTATTGGGCCGTATCTTCTTCTACTTCCCTGCGTGCACCTCGAACGCCTGAATCGCGATTCCCGCCTCGTTCGCCGTCTCGATCAATTTTTCGCGGTCGAACAGCAGCGTCCTTCCCGCGTCAATCGCGAGCGCCGTCGCGCTCGACCGCCTCATCACTTCAATCGTCGGCAATCCCACAACCGGAACATCGAAGCGCATATCTTGCGAAGGTTTGCTGACCTTCACCACCACGAGCCGCTGCCCGTCGGCGATTCGCGCTGCGCGCTCGATCGTTTCGTCCGTGCCTTCCATCGCCTCAATCGCCACGCACGCGCAGTCGCGCACCACCACCGTCTGCCCCAGGTCCATCGCCGCGATCTGCTGCGCGATCTGGCGCCCATACGCGAGGTCCGCAGCTTCTTCGGCATTCGGCGCTCGCTTCGTGAGCACGCCCCTCTCGGGCACGAGCGGCGCCAAAAACGCCGTCGAATCCACTAGCCGAATTCCTTCCTCTTCCAGCACTCGCGCCACCGCTCCAATCAGCGAATCCGTATTCTTCACCGGCAGGGACAGCAGCAGCTTTGCCAGCTTCCAATCCGGCCGGATCGCGCTGAAGATTTTGTTGTGTTTTACCTGCCCCGCCATCACCGCGCGATTCACGCCCTCCTGATGCAGCAGCTCGATCGTGCGCGTCAGCTCCCCCAGGCTCACCCAGTGGAACCGCGGCGTCATCCGTTCGAGCTCCGTCGAAGCTTCTTCACGAATGGCGATGACCGCCATGTCGATTCCCCGGCTCCGCGCGCCTTCGAGTACCAGGAAAGGGAAATTGCCGTTGCCGGCGATGAGTCCCCAGCGTTCGGCGCCAGGCGAGATTTCCTGCTGGACCGCCACGCGCGCCTCCTACTTCGTCAGGCCGCGTTCGGCCGACTCGATAAAGCGGATCAATTCTAGGACGTCCTGCGAGCCCTGCGCGGTTTCACGCATCTTTTCGAGCGCCTGCGTGGTATTCAG
>JBGQEW010000065.1:0-14142 GCA_041496565.1 Terriglobia bacterium
TAAAACTGTAGACGGGGAACTGGCCCGCCGCGGTTCGCTGAGTTGGTCCGCCGCATCGGACTCCAGCCATCAGTTCGTTTGCGCAGGCTCCGTTTTTGGGCTGCGCAACGAGCCTGGCGGGCCAGCGCAGCCACGTTCCCCATCCTTACGAACAAATCAATGTCGGGCACCGTGTCCTCTCCGGCGCTCCCTCAGAGCAATCTAGAGCCTCGACCGTCCGGCCGCTCGCGGGTCACTATTCCGTGAACTACCGCAGTGCTATGATCCACTCGCGTGGAATCGCGAGACGATCCGAATATGGCCGAACTTGCTAACACCGATTCTTATCCCGCCGCCAGGTAGATATTAGGTAAGATGTGCCACGCAAGGGGCATGGTATGAACAAGCTCATGGGTTATGGCATCGCGATCGGCGTAGGAATCGGAGCCGCCATTGGAGCCGCAACGGACGACATGGGTAAATGGGTCGCCATCGGAGTGGCAATTGGGGTAGCCATTGGATTCGGGATGAACCGCGCCAAGAGAAAACCAAACTAGACCATTTCCCACGAATCACATACTTCGGCGGTGCCTCATGACCAAACAAATAGTCGGAGTATATTCTCTGCGCCACCCGGCAGAGATTGAGATCTTGGAACTGTTTTCTTCATCACTCCTCCCTTGAACTTCTCGAAAGTTATCCCTAGTATCCGCAGGCAGCTTATAGAGAACTCAGTTGTCAGTCGTCAATGTGAAGAAGTAGGGATTCCTAGCTTCACAAATGGCCGCGACACGCGGAGGAATGACGGAGGGATTCTTCGTCACGACAGAAAGCGCCGGGACTCGGAATGACGTGCGGTGTCGCGGCGCATAGAGTAGCCAAATTTGCAGGGAGAGTTACTACGCGCCTAGCCGTGGCGAAGGTTTTCTCGGAGAATGCGCTTGAATTCGGGGTCGTCGTGGATGCAAGCGAGATCGCTGTCCTGCGACGCCCAATCGGGATTGCTGTAGCCGACTTCCACGGAGCGCCGGAACATACTTAGCGCTTCCGCCTTCATATTCAAGCAGCCGTAGGTGCAAGCGGCGTTGTAAAGAGTGTCCGGATCGCCCGGGCGCATGGAGACGGCCTTTTCAAGCTCCGCCACAGCTTCGCGCGACTTGCCGAGCGCAGCATAATCGGCAGAAAGAAGGATGCGGGCGCGCACATCCTCTGGAACGGTCTCGAGCTGGCGCAGGAGAATGGCCATTTCCAGTTCTCGGAACTTGACTGCCGACGCGGTATCACCGAGCACCGAGAACGCGTTCACCAAGGGGATATAAACGTTGTAATCGTCGCCCGACGCTTCGACTGCGCGGTCGGCCAGCGCCACGGCTTCCCGGTGCCGCGCGGAAGCAAAAAGAGCTCGGATCAAGACGTTGTACGCGCCCTCGCAGTCCGGCTTCCGGTCGATCGCCATTTTCGCCCACTCGATGGCGGCGTCATACTGGCGTTGGGCATAAAAAATTCGCGCGCGGGCCGCGTGCGCTTCGGGAAGCTGCGGCTCAAGCGCCACGGCGCGGTCCGCCGCCTGCAACCCTTTCTCGACCCAGCGCGGGTCTTTGCCGTGCAGCTCGAATCGCATTCCGCAGACTTGCGCAATTCCGGCATGGGCGAGAGCAAAATCGGGATCGAGCTGGATGGCTTGCTCGAACATCTGCATGGCGAATTCGAGATTCTCGCGGCGGGCGTAGTTCCGGCCGCGAAGGAAATAGTCGTATGCCTGAAGATTTTCCGTAGGTTTTCGCGCCATCACTTTTTCCTCGTGAGGAGAAAGAGTGATGCGGAGCGCCTGCGCGATGCTGCGAGCGATTTCTTCCTGGACTTCGAAGACGTCCTTCAATTCGCGGTCGAGCCGCTCGGCCCAAAGCGTGAAGTCCGTTTCGGTGTTCACGAGCTGAGTGTTGATGCGCAGACGGTTTCCGGCGCGGCGCAGACTGCCCGTGAGCACATAGGTGGCGTGAAGTTCCTGGCCAATTTGCTTCGCGGTGACGGGCTTGTCGCGATAAGCAAGCACGGTTGCGCGCGGAAATACTTGCAGGCCTTTGATTTTCAGCAGCTCGGTGACGATGTCTTCCGTCATCCCGTCGCGAAAGTATTCGTCCTCCTTCGCGCCGCTCAAATTTTCGAAATACAGTACGGCGAGCGTTTTTTCCGCGCGCGGCGCCGGCGCCGCTACCTGGCTCGAGTCCGAGTCGTGCTTCAGTCTCTGCAGATCGGCGCGCATCGAAGCTGCCAACTGGTACCGCGCAGCGCTCTTCTTTTCGAGCGCCTTGTTGATGATGGTCGAAAGCTCCGCGGGCAAATTCGGGTTGATGCGGGCCGGCGGCGTCGGCGCGCGATTCAGAATCGCTTCGAAGATCACCGCGGAAGTGTTGCCGGAAAATGCCTGGCGCCCCGTGGCCATTTCGTACAGCACGGCGCCAAACGAAAAAATATCCGTGCGCTGGTCGAGCTCCTCGCCGCGCGCCTGCTCGGGGGACATGTAGGCGATGGTGCCGATGGCGCTGCCGGGGCTCGTCAGGGGATCGGGCGTGGCTGCGGCCGTGGCCATGGCGGAAACTCCCACTGCTTCACCGATGCGAAGGCGCTGCGCGGAAAGTTTCGCCAGACCGAAGTCGAGAATTTTCGCGCGTCCGCCGTGGGTGACGAAAATGTTCGCGGGCTTGATGTCGCGGTGGACGATGCGCTTCGAATGCGCCGCTTCAAGGGCGTCGGCAATTTGAACGGCGAATTCGAGGAGCTCATCTTTTTCTATCGCGCGGCCGTCAATCAAGTGGCGCAGGGTATGGCCCTCGAGGAGTTCCATCACGATGAACGGCTGCCCGGCGTGTTCGTCGATGTCATAAATCGTGCAAATGTTCGGATGATTGAGGGCGGAGGCCGAACGGGCCTCGCGTTGGAAGCGTTCGAGCGCCTGGTGGTCCTTGGCCATGTCTTCGGGAAGGAATTTCAGCGCGACGTTGCGTTCGAGCCGCGTGTCCTGGGCTTTGTAAACGACGCCCATTCCGCCGCCGCCGAGTTTTTCAAGGACGCGATAATGCGAGACAGTCTGGCCGATCATTTGAGGGTGAGCCCGATCACGACGTGCAAATCTTATCCTGTGGCCGGAAGCAAGTCAACGCGACGTGAGGAGGGCGATTTCACGGATCGCCGATCTTTTTCTTCGCGCAGGAATTGTGATGGCTTTGCGAGTAGAATCGGTGATGGCTCGCCGACGAAACGGGCATGGATGATTCGAGGACGGCCGCGAGAGATGGATGAATCCCATGGCACGCTCGAAGAAAAAACGAAAGATTCACATCGGCAAGGAGGCGCGGCGCCGTGCACGGGACGTTGTCGGCATGCCTCCGGCAGAGCGCGTGATTATCGAGCACCGCTTCAAGCCGCCCAAGCACAAGAAAAAGCTCCTCGAAGAAGAAACTGCTTAGCTTGGCGCGGATTTCCTTTGAATCGAGATTCTATTTTTCATTGCGAATGTGTTTGACGGGCGGGCATTGGTTTGCCACGGTGAGCCGAGAATGACAACGATGCGGATTGCCAGGCGATCTGTCCGGGATTAGTTTCGGTTCCGCCGGAACCTAGTTTTTCGAACTTCAACCGGGCTTGTAATCGGGGACCACTTCGCCGGGACGGAAGAGCGGCTGCGCCTGCATTCCCGTGTAGCGCGCCATTTTCGCGGCCATAGTTTCGAGCGCCGCTTTTTCGAATCCCACGCTACTCGCGACCAGCTTGCCGTCGGGCGCAATCAAAAAAATGGTCGGAACGTTTGTGAGGCCGTACTGATTCGAGGCGGGGTAGCCGTCTTCGTCAATCAACGCGGGGAACTTGATTCCGAATTCTTCGCAGAATTCTTTTGTGTCGCTCGCGTCATCCTGCGAAACGGCCCAGAAACTGGCGTGGCCGCCGCCGTAGGTTTCGTACATGCGTTCGACGAAGGGAAGAGTGAACTGGCAAACGGGGCAAGAGATTTTGAAGAACGCCGCGAGCACCGGGCCCTTCTTCAGGGCCTCGGCCAGTGAATGAGATTTTCCATCCATCCCCGGGAGGGTGAAGACCGGCGCAATGCTCCCGGATTTCACCGTGCTCACCGGCTTCCCTCCAAAGAGTCCGCGAAAAAATCGCAAGAGCATGTTCGGATCATTCTACCTCAGCTTGATTCGATGCTCGAACGCGCGAAAGGCTTCCGAAGACAATCCGGTACTAGCGGCCCATTTTCTTCACAGCCTCGCCCGCGGCGATGAGGATCGCTTCCCAGACCGGGGCGAACGGCGGGGCGTAGCTGAGGTCGAGATGCAGCATTTCCTGGACGCGCAGCCGCCCATGCAGGGCCATCGCAGCCACGTCAATTCGCTTCGCGACGCCCTCTTCGCCCGCCATCTGGCAGCCGAGCAAGCGGCCGTCACCGCGATTCCAAATCAGGGTGAGGGTCATTGGAGTGCCGTGAAAATATTTGGCGCGGGAAATTGAAGTGATCGTCACCGAATCGGGATCGAAGCCATTAGCTCGAGCGGCGGGCACGCCGAGCCCCGTCTTCGCCACCTCGAGTTCGAAAACCTTCGTGGCCATCGTCCCAACGATTCCCGCGAAACGAACGTTGCCGCCGCCTGCATTTTCACCGGCGACGCGGCCTTGCTTATTGGCAGTGGTGCCAAGGGGAAAGTACACCGGCTTGCCCGTGACCAAGTGCATCGCTTCGGCGCAATCTCCCGCCGCATAAATGCTGTTTACTCCCGTCTGCATCCGATCGTCCACGGCAATCGCGCCGGTCGCGCCCAACGGGATGCCGGCCGAATCGGCAAGGGTACTGCGCGGCTCGATGCCGGTGGAGAGTAACACGAGATCCGCTTGCGTGCTTGTCGTGCTCGTGTGCACGTGCAGGCCCCCGGCATTCGCGTCACCTGAAATCGAAGTCGCCGCCGACTTCTTGCGCAGTTCGACGCCGTGCTGTGCCAGCGTCTCCTCGACGCGCTTTCCAATTGCGGGCTCGATTCCTTCGAGGACGGCTTCGGAACGTTCGAGAATCGTGACTTTCATGGCGCGGGAAGCGAACGCATCGGCAACCTCGAGACCGATGTAGCCGGAGCCAACAATTACGGCGCTCTTCGGCTGGCGCAGTTCGAGAAACTCGCGAAGGCGAATCGTGCCTGCGAGATCGTTGCACGTGAAGACGCCGGGCAGCTCCGCGCCCGGAATCGCGAGGGCAGGCGCGCCGCCCGTCGTAATCACCAACCTGTCGTAAGGGAAGGAGAGGGGCTCGGCGCCCGGGCGCGAGGCGTGGACGGTTTTTCTTCCCGGCTCGATGGCAATCGCGTCGTGGCGCAGGCGAACGTCAATGGCGCGCTTTTCGCGAAAGAATTCCGGAGTGTAAACGACGAGCTCCTTCCAGTCTTTCACTTGGCCCGAAAGATAGTAGGGAAGGCCGCAGGCGCCGTAGGAAACGTGCTCGCCTTTTTCGAGCACGACAATATCCATCAGCGGACTCTGCCGCCGGGCGCGACTCGCCGCGCTCATTCCCGCCGCCACGCCGCCGATTACGACTAATCGTTCGCGCGACAATTGCGTCTCCGCGTTCGTTTCCGCGGCGCACAATGCCTGGTGCGCAGCGGGCGACGCCATCTTATCGCGAATTGCGGCTTGCGTTTTTGGAGTTTCGAAACTTAATGGATGTTGCGGGTCTTTTTCTGGACGTAATCCATCAGGAGGTATTGTCCGAGGGTGTAGGGCGTAGTGAAATAGGCTTTGCCGCGGCAGAGCTCGGTGACCTTCTGCACGAAGTGCACAAGGCTGTAATCGCTCGCGAGCATGAAGGTATTAATCAGGATTCCCGCGCGTTTGCACTTCGCGACTTCTTCGAGGGTTTGCGTGACGACCAGGGGATCGAGGCCAAACGCGTTCTTGTAGATCCGGCCGTCTTCGAGCGAAAGCGCCGAAGGCTTTCCGTCGGTGATCATGATGATTTGCCGCATGTCCTTTTTCTGGCGCATCAAGATGCGTTGCGCCAGCCGGAGCCCTTCGCGCGTGTTGGTGTAGTACGGCCCCACTTGCACGCGGGCGAGCTGGCCCAGCGGAATTTCCTCGGCGCTGTCGTGGAACAGCACGCAGTGCAGGGAATCGCCGGGATATTGCGTGCGAATCAGATGCGAAAGGGCGAGCGCGACGCGCTTCGCGGGCGTGAACCGGTCTTCGCCGTAGAGGATCATGCTGTGACTGCAATCGAGCATCAGTACGCTGGCGCAACTGCTCTGGTATTCGCACTGATGGACCATCAAGTCGGGATAATCGAGTTCGATCGGAACGCGAGCGCCATTGCGCCGCACGGCGTTGAAGAGCGTCTCGCCGATGTCGAGATTCAGCGTGTCGCCGAATTCATATTTCCTCGAAGCGCCGCCGGATTCGACGCCGGTGGCAAGGTCGCGCGTGTCGTGACGTCCGAAGCTGCTCTTGCCGAGCGACGCGAGCAAATCCTTGAGCGTCTTGAAGCCGAGAAAATCGATGGCCTTATCGGTGATCTCGAAGCGCGCCTGCGGCTGGGGCGCGTCGCGGCCAATCTGTCCGCCGGGGGTCTGAGACGGGGGAGGAGTTACCTGCGGCGGCTGCGGCGAGATGTAGCCTTCCTGGGCGAGGCGTTCAATGAGCTGGTCAATCAACTCTCGGAGATTTTCATTCTCCGAGAGATCCGGATTCTGGAGCAGCTCTTCCATCTGTTCGGGCGGAAGCAGGTCGCCCTCTTCGAGCGCGCGAAGAATCGCCTGGCGGAGCTGCTCCATCAAACGCTCGGGCGAGATTTCGGCGTCCATCTCGTAAATGCCGTAGGCCTGTGACTCGTAGCCGCTCTGCAACAGGAAGTCGGAGAGGCGGCTCATCAGCTCCTGCAGATCAATTTCGTCTGCCGCCTCGCCGGTGTACCGTGAGTACTTGATGTATTTCATGGGCTGCGCTCAACGAGCCTAATTGAATTGCCGCCGCGGCATGCGGCCGGGCTGGGGCTCACGCGAATCGGGCGCCTTGCGCGCCTCGGCGAAAAACCCGCGCTCTTCGCTCCGGCTGATGCGCTTGTGCGCGTACAAACCTTCGAGAATAAACTCGGCAGCCGCGCACACGACGGCCGGATCGTCTTTCGGTTTCACGCCCAATCGCTCGATGTGATCGAGGAGCCCCTGAATCTTCTTGAGCTGCGCCAAGTTTATGGCGGCGGTGGCGCCTTCCGGAACTTTCAGCTCGCCGCCCATCTCGAACCACTGCACGACCGGCTGCAGGTTTGCGTCGCTGAAATATTTCGTGAACACCTTGCCCACGGCGGCGCGAATCAAATCGCGCGCAATGTTTTCCGCGCCGCGCAGCTCGCCTTCGTATTCCAGCTCGAATTTTCCGGTCATCGCGGGGATCGCAGCGTACACGTCGGCAATTTTCGCGACCGCAAGAGGCTCGCGATTGCGGACGGCGCGCTGTTCGGCGCTGCTGAGCACATTTTCGAGGCCGCTGATCGGCAGGCGCTGGCTGACGCCGGAGCGCCGGTCAATGCGCTTGTCCTCGCGCGCATGGAAGGCGACCTCTTCAATCACCTGCCGGATGTATTCAGGCGCTTCGAGTTTGCGAGTGCCGTCGCGGCTGGTCCACGATTCCTGCGTCGTGATGGTCATGCCTTCTTCCACGGTGGCGGGATAGTGCGTGCGAATTTCCGAGCCGATGCGGTCCTTGAGCGGCGTGATGATCTTTCCGCGCGCCGTGTAATCCTCCGGATTCGCCGTGAACACCAGCAGAACGTCGAGCGGCAGGCGCACCGGGTAGCCCTTAATTTGTACGTCGCCTTCCTGCATGATGTTGAACAAGCCGACCTGGATTTTGCCGGCAAGGTCGGGCAGCTCGTTGATGGCGAAGAGTCCGCGATTTGCGCGGGGCAGCAGGCCGAAGTGAATCGTCAACTCGTCGGATAGATCGCGCCCGCCGCGCGCCGCCTTGATGGGGTCCACATCTCCAATCATGTCGGCGATGGTAACGTCGGGCGTGGCGAGTTTTTCGACGTAGCGCCGCTCACGCGGAAGCCACGCAATCGGCGTCGCATCGCCATCCGCGGCGATTCGCTCGCGGCACGCCCGGCAGATAGGGCGGTAGGGATTGTCGTTGATCTCGCAGCCCGCAATGGCCGGGATCACGGGGTCGAGAAAATCGGCCAAGCCGCGCAGAATGCGCGATTTTGCCTGGCCGCGCAGGCCAAGGAGAATGAAGTGGTGCCGGGAGAGGATGGCATTTATGATTTGCGGGATGACGGTGTCTTCGAAGCCGTGAATGCCGGGGAAAAGCGCTTCCCCGCGTTCAATCTTGCACAGGAGGTTCTCGCGCAGCTCCTGCTTCACCGTGCGCTTCGCGAGCCGTTCCTCCGGCCAATCGCTCCGGCGAAGCTCGCCCAGTGTTTTCGGTTCACTTTTCATTTGGCCCCCGGTTGTTTGGATGCAGGCCGCGGTCCGCGCAGCGCGCATCTGATTTCATTATAGGTGAATGAGTGCGGCTCCGCCTCTCTCTTCCGCGGCGCTGCCACGTCATGACAAACCGTGCCCGTTCCCCCCGGCCTTCTTTCGCATGTGGTGGAGGTGTTCCACCCGCGGCAGCCAATCAGTCAGATGATCGATCAGGTTCTCCTGGCGCACCGCCTCCTCGCGCAGCTCGAGGAGTTCCTGTCTGTAGTCGAGTTCGAGCGGAAGACTCCCGGCCACGTAATAGGCCAACGATGCGCCCGGCCGGAGTTCAATCGCATCTGGCGCGCGACCAAAGACGAGGTTGTGGCACTTCTCGTATAGCTCGAGCAGGCTGGGCTGGCTGTGCAAGGACTTCGCGGACTCGACTTCGTCGAGATATTCCACGGCGGCTTCGTGATAGGGCTTTTCCTCGAAGACTTTCATCACTTGAAAAGCCGAGCGGCCCTCGGTGAGAATGTCCATCGTGCCATCGGGGTGGGTGCGCACAATCGAGAGGATCGCCGTCGTGCAACCGACCCGGGCGATGCGTTCGAAGCGCGAGAGAACCATGCCGAATTCCAGTTTCTCGTCCACGCAGCGGCGGATCATCAATTTGTAACGCGGCTCAAAGATGTGCAGCGGCAGGGCCATTCGCGGAAAGAGCACCACATCGAGAGGGAACAACGGAATGCGCGGCGGTCTCATCAGCAGCCTGCGCGCCTAGGATAGCAGATTGGCCAGCGCGCAGCGGCGGCGATCGCCGATTTTTTTCCTGTTGGTTTGTGAGCGAGAGTCGTGGATGGCAGAATTGTTCTATCCGAGAGCTTGCAGCGCGGCTTGCGCTTCATCGCGCGCGTGAAAATCGCCAGCGTTTTGCGCGGCGAGAATCCCAGCGGTGAGGATTCTTCTGGCCTCGTCGATGCGTCCGAGCCGAGCGAGAAGCTGGCCGTAGTGAAAGTAAGCGGCGACATACGCGGGATGCGCCGCAAGCAATTGTTGAAAATGCGCGATCGCGGCCGGATCGTCTCCGACATTGGCGCATTCCAGCGCCAGGCCGTAGCGGGCGAAAGCGTCGTTTGGTTTCGCGGCGACGAAGCCTTCGAGAATCGCGCGGCGCGAGTTCTGCGTTTGGGTCATGGCGAAGAAGCGCGTATTATAACGGCTTCGGGCCGGCGTTGCCACACGCGCGGCCGAGCCAGCCGAGAGAACTGCGGAGAAACGCCGGGCCCGAACGAGTGCGCGGGAGGCAGGACGATCTATCTATGACGCCAGGCAGGAAGCGGAACTCATTCGCGGGAAGGAAGCCGCCGTCCGAAGGCAAGCCGGTGCGGGTTTCTCGCGCGGAGATGACGGAAGTGGTGCTGCCGAACGACGCGAACCTGTTGGGCAACGTCCTCGGCGGCCGCGTGATGCACCTGATTGATATCGCCGGGGCCATCGCCGGGCACCGCCATTCGAACAGCCACGTCGTCACCGCGTCGGTGGACTACCTGGACTTCCGCAGCCCGATTCGCGTGGGTGAGCTCATTATTTTGAAATCGAGCGTGAACCGTGTGTTTCGCACCTCGATGGAAGTTGGCGTGAAAGTTTTCTCGGAAAATGTTCTCACCGGGGAGCGGAAGCACACGTCGAGCGCCTACCTGACGTTTGTCGCCGTTGATGAGGACCGCCAGCCTCGGAAGATTCCGCCGCTGATTCTGAAGACGGCTGAGGATCGCCGGCGGTTCCGCGAAGCGGGGGAACGCCGGCGGATTCGCCTGGCGCACCGGTACAAACGGCGCCCGCGGCGCCTCAGGAACGGATAACCCTTTAGCGGAGAGACACGAGGAAGCGGTGCGCGGCTTCGGCGGCGTCGTAGGCTTGCTCGACGCAATTGCCGATGGACGGCCCCGCGAAGTAATTCCCGCTCAAGAAAAATCCCGGATGCCGGGACATCTCTTCGCGCAATCCCGCAACGATTTCGCCGTGGCCCAAGTTGTACTGCGGCAGGGCCTGTTCATAACGCTGGACCATTCGCGCCGCAGGCTTGCCTTGGATTCGCAGCACTTGCGCGAGCTCGCGCTCGACCATCTCGACCAGCGCATCTTCACCGAGCTGCACGGCGGCAGGATCGGTCGCGCCACCCACGAAGCTCGTCAGGAGCACGTGGCCTTCCGGCGCGCGGCCGGGGAACAGCGAGGAATTCCACACCGTGCCGAGCAAGCGGACTCCTTCGCCTCGCGGTACCAAGAAGCCGAAACCGTCGAGTGGGTGCCCGACCTGCTCCCGGCGGTAGGCGATGGAGACGACGGCCACGGGTGCGTATTCGATCCGAGCGAGCAAATCGGAAAAGCGCGGGGAGAGCGAGGAGGCAATTTGTGCCGCGACCGGCGTCGGCACCGTCAGCAATATCG
Organism: Terriglobia bacterium; assembly: GCA_041496565.1. GTDB lineage: Bacteria > Acidobacteriota > Terriglobia > Acidiferrales > UBA7541 > JBGPTK01. The sequence continues at coordinate 10,865 of JBGQEW010000065.1, forward strand.
TGTCGGCGGAGAGCACGTCCGATGCGCCGCCGTGGCTCACCTGCAGCTCGAAACGCGGCGGCGTGTTTGTGCGCTTCATGTTCAGAGAGAGCGCGCTGGCTTGAAACCGAATCGCATTGACCATCGTCTGGGCCAACGCGCTCACAAGAGTTGCGACACCGTGCCGGAAGGAAGCGAGTCCCGGCCTGGGCTTGCCCTTCGGCGGCCGCGATTTTATCGCCCCGCGAATGACGCTGCCGTGCTCCCGCTCGAACTTGTCCACCTGTGGAAACGCGCTACGCAAGCTCAACTTTTCCGGATCGCCTGCGTAGACCCCGGAAACAAATGGTCCGACAAGGTTTTCGAGCAGGTCGGCTCCGAATTTTCGGCGGACAAAGCCAGCCACGGATTCGTCCGCTTCGGGCGGCCGGGTCTTGCGCAACGGTTCGGAAATAATCCGGTATCGCGTGCCGATGCTGAGCAGGGAAGTGGTCAGGAGGCCACTCGGGGAAAGCGGCGCGGCATGGAGGAGGCCCTTCTTTAGTATGTACCGTGGCGCCGCCGGATCGGCGAGGAGGAGTTCGCCTTCGAGGTTGAGGTAGCGGATCAGGTTGCTCAGGAACTCGGTGGCGAGAAAGCTCTGAGGCCCGTGTTCGAAAAGGAATCCTTCGCGCTCAACCGATTGAATGACGCCGCCAACGCGGTCGGAAGCTTCGAGGAGCATCACCGAATCGCCCAGTTCGCGCAGGCGATATGCGCAACAGAGGCCGGAGATACCGCCGCCGATGACGATTGCCTGCACGGGTTCCTCGCTCTAGTGACCGTCGGTTACAGCGTTTTGGAAAACAGCGGCCGGGTATCCATCTTCTGTTCCCGCAGGTAACGATCAAACAGCATGGCGACATTGCGGATAAAAATTCGCCCCAGGGCGGTGACGCGAATTTCCTCCGGCGTCACGACGGCCAGGCCGTCCGCGCAGCAATCCTCGAGCTCGCCAAGCTCGGCGGCGAAGTAGGAATCGAACGAGATCGCGAATTCACGTTCGATTTCTTCTTTGCGAATGATTGTGTGGCAGAGCAGGCGGCTGATCACGGCGCGGCGCAATTCATCGTCGGGGGTCAGACGGTAGCCGCGCATCGTGGCAATGCCACGGGCGGCAACGGCCGATTCGTACGCGGGCACCTCGCGGCGATTCTGGGCGTACGCGGCGCCGATGCCGCTGATGGCGCTGACACCCATGCCGTAGAGGTCCGCGCCAGCCTTCGTGGTATAGCCCTGAAAATTCCGATGCAGGGTGCGATTGCGCTGGGCCACGGCCAATTCGTCCGCGGGGCGTGCGAAATGGTCCATGCCAATGTAGTCGTAGCCCGCGGCGGCGAATTTCTCGAGGCCGACGCGGAAGATGCGGAATTTTTCCATGCCCTCGGGCAAGTGCCCGGCGAAGGAGCCTTGCTGCTTCTTGAGCCAGGGCACGTGCGCGTAGCTGAACATCGCCACGCGGTCGGGCGCGAGCGTGAGTACCTGGTCCACGGTTTCGCCGAAGGTTTGCGCGGTTTGGTACGGCAAGCCGTAAATCAGATCCACGTTGATGCTGTCGAAGCCGAGCGCGCGCGCTCCGGCGATCAGGTCGCGCGTCATCTCATACGGGTGGATGCGATGGCTCGGTTGCTGCACCCGCGGGGTGAAGTCCTGCACGCCCATGCTCAAGCGATTGAATCCCAAACGCCGCAGCGTTTCGAGGTGCTCGCGATGGGTGACGCGAGGGTCCACCTCAATGCCGATTTCGGCACCATCGCCAAACGTGAACCGCTCGCGCGTGAATCCGAATAGGTCTTCCATTTGCGTGGGGGTCAGATAGGTGGGCGTGCCGCCGCCCCAGTGGAATTGCGTCACGCGCCGCGCCCGCGAGACGAACCGGCTGACGTGCTCAATTTCGCGCTTCAGCGTGTCGAGGTATGGAATCGCGACCGATTTGTCTTTCTGGATTGAGACGTTGCAGGCGCAGAAAAGGCACAGGCTCTCGCAGAAGGGAAGGTGCATGTAGAGCGAGACGGGAGTGCCGGCAACGTCGGCATGCGCAAAGATTGTCTCGAGATCATCGGGGCCGACTTTATCCTGCCACACGGGAGCGGTCGGATAGCTGGTATAGCGCGGTCCGGGGCGATTGTACTTGGCTAGGAATTCCTCGGAGACTTCGAGCGCGTCCCCCGTGAATGGCGCGATGGGACGATTGTGTTTTGCGTTCGCCATGGCAACTCCTCAATCTCCGCGGCCGATGGTGGCCCGCGCCGGAAGCGCGACCGCCTGTCCAGCCTGTACGAACGCACGCGCGTTTTCGACAGGCGTGGCAGGCAAAATTCCGTGACCGAGATTCAAGATGTGTCCGACGCCGCGAGTTTTTTCCACCGCGTCGCGCGCGGCCTGGCGCACGCCCGCCTCGGTCCCGAGGAGCACCGCGGGGTCGACATTTCCCTGGAGCGCGAAACCGTCTTCGAGGGTTCGGCGCGCCTCGGCGAGGTCAATTCGCCAGTCAACGCTCAGCACGTCCGCGCCGGTCTGCGCCAGGCTGTCGAGCAAGTGGGACGCAGACTTGGTATAGAGGATCACGGGCGTCTGGCCCGGGCTGAGCTCTTCGATCAGCAACTGAATCGCGGGAAGCTCGAAAGCATCGTAGTCCGCCCGCCCCAACTCACCGCCCCACGTGTCGAACAGTTGAACGGCGGCGGCCCCCGCGGCGATTTGGGATTTCAGGTAGCGTGCGGTCGAGTGCGCGATTTTCTCGACCAAGTCGCGCAGTAATCGGGGCTCGGAATACAACATCTGCTTCGCTGCAGCGCAATCGCCGCGCGCCTGTCCCTCGATCATGTAACAGGCGAGGGTCCAGGGCGCGGCGGCGAAGCCAAGAACGGGGACGTCCGGCCCAAGCGCACGGCAAATGGCGCGGATGGCGTCGCCCACGAATCGCGTTTCGCGTTCCGGGTCGAAATCGCGCAGACCGGCTACCCCGGCTCGATCGCGCACGGGATTGCCGAGCACGGGAGCGCCCTCACCGATTTCGAGCGGCTGGCCCATGGCCTCGGCCACAATCAAAATATCGGAGAAAACAATCACGGCGTCCACGCCAATCTGGTGGAACGGCTGGAGAGAGACTTGCGCCGCAAGTTCCGGGGTCTTGCAAACTGCGAGGAACGAATGCTTCGCCCGAAGCGCGCGATAGTCCGGCAGATAGCGGCCGGCCTGGCGCATGATCCAGACGGGAACCCGCTCGACCGGCTCGAGACGGCAGGCGCGCAGGAACA
>JBGQEW010000066.1:0-13982 GCA_041496565.1 Terriglobia bacterium
AACGTGAGCGCGGAAGTGTCGCTGATCACGCCGGTGGCGCTGGAGAAGGGGCTGCGCTTCGCGATTCGCGAAGGCGGCCACACCGTCGGCGCCGGCGCCGTCACCGAGATCATCGAGTAACCCATGGCCACTGGTGAAAAAATCCGAATCCGTTTGAAGGCTTACGATCACCGCATCCTCGATCAATCGACGCGGGAGATTGTGGAAACCGCCAAGCGCACCGGCGCGGAAGTGGCGGGTCCGATTCCGCTGCCGACGGTGATCAACCGGTGGACGGTGCTGCGGTCGCCGCACGTGGACAAGAAATCGCGCGAGCAATTTGAGATGCGCACGCACAAGCGGCTGATCGACATCCTCGAGCCCACGCCGGACACGGTGGACGCGCTGATGAAGCTCGACCTGCCTCCGGGCGTGGACGTGGAAATCAAAGCCTTCGGGCGGGAACACACAACGAAGTAACGGGGAAGAGCGAACGCAATGGCAGTGAACGGGATTCTCGGAATCAAGCTCGGCATGACGCAAGTCTTCGCCGAGGACGGAGCGGCGGTGCCGTGCACGGTGCTGCAAGCGGGCCCGTGCGTGGTGGTGCAGCGCCGCACCGCGGAGAAGGACGGCTACGACGCCGTGCAGCTCGGCCTGGTCGAATTCATCAAGCCGCAGCGGCTGACGAAGCCGATGACCGGCCATTTCAAGAAGGCGAACGTCGCGCCGATGCGTTTCGTGCGCGAAGTGCGCCTGGAAGATTCGAAAGAGGAAAGCAAGCCCGGCGATCGCGTCCTGGTGGATGGATTCACCAAGGGCGAGCTGGTGGACGTGATCGGCGTGAGCAAGGGCAAAGGCTTCCAGGGCGGCGTGAGACGCTGGCATTTCCGCGGCGGCGAGGGGAGCCACGGCTCGATGTTCCACCGCGCGCCCGGCGGAATCGGCGCGAGTTCGTTTCCTTCGCGCGTATGGCCGGGACAGCATATGCCCGGCCACATGGGCCACCAGCGGGTGACGTCAAGAAACCTGCGCGTGGTGAAGATCGACGCGGAAGAAAATCTGTTGTTTGTCGGCGGCGCGGTTCCCGGACCGAACGGCAGCTACATTCTGATTCACAAGGCCAAGAAGGCCAAGTAGCGAGACGACGATGCCCCTTGTGGACGTAATCAATCTCGATGGCAGCGCGGCCGGCCAGGTTGAGCTGGCCGACGACGTGTTTGCCGCCAAGGTGAACCCGCACCTGCTGCATGAAACGGTGCGTCACTACCTGAACGCGCAGCGCGCCGGAACGCATAAGACGAAGGATAAGAGCGAAGTCAGCGGTTCGGGACGCAAGCTGTGGAAGCAGAAGGGCACCGGCCGCGCGCGCATCGGGTCAATCCGTTCGCCACTTTGGCGGAAGGGTGGCACGGTGCACGGTCCAAGGCCGCGCAGCTATGACTACCGGCTACCGAAGAAAATGCAGGTGGGTGCGTTGCGTTCGGCGCTCTCGGCCAAGCTGGCGGAACAAAAGCTGACGGTTGTGGAAAATTGGACGCTGGAATCACACAAGACTAAGCCGTTCCGCCAGACACTTTCGAAGCTCGATGAAACGAGCCGCACGATTTTGCTGGTGGATGTCGCGCCGGACGTGAATCTTTCGCGCGCCAGCCGCAATCTGGAAGGCGTGACGCTGGTGGTCACCACACAGCTCGAGCCTTACGACCTGATGCGGCACGAACGGCTGATGCTTTCGCGCCCTGCGGCGCTGAAATTGAGCAGCGCGCTGGGCTCGGTGAAGACGGCGGCAGCGGCGGGAACGATTCAGATCGAGCCGGCGCCCGCGCCGGCAAGATCGGCGCCTGCAGCGAAGGCGGAAAAGAAGGAAAAGAGTGCGAAGAAGCGGGCAGCGCCGCGCGCAAAGGCGAAGCCGAAAAAGAAGAAGAAGGGTTAGGCGATGACGACGCGAGCATTTCAAGTGATCCGGCGGCCCATCATCACCGAGAAGGGTCTTGGCGTGAAAGAGACGCAGCATACCGTCGTGTTTGAAGTTGCCGCCGACGCCACCAAAACCGAAATCCGCGAAGCGGTGCAGAAGATTTTCAAAGTGAAGGTGGAGGCGGTGCGCACCGCGAATTTTTTCGGCAAGATGCGCCGCCGCGGACGCTCGGAAGGCTACCGGCGCGACTGGAAGAAGGCATACGTCAAGCTGGCGGCGGGCGAAAAGATGATCGAGTACGCGGAAAATCTCTAGGCCTGGATTTGCCGGCGGTCCCTGCTTAAGGGACTGCGGGTGGCAAGCATGAGGGAACGATGGCACTGAAAAGCTTTAAACCGTATACACCGTCCCGGCGTTTTCTGACCACGCTCGATAAGAGCGAGATCACGAAGCAGACTCCGGAAGAATCCTTGACGGAGCCGCTGCGCCAAACCGGCGGGCGCAACGACCACGGTGAGGTGACGATCTGGCACCGGGGCGGGGGCCACGCGCGGCAGTATCGGAAAATCGATTTCCGCCGCGAGAAGACGGGCATTCCGGCGAAAGTGGCGGCCATCGAATACGACCCGAACCGTTCGGCGCGGCTCGCGCTGCTGCATTACAGCGACGGTGAGAAGCGCTACATCCTGCATCCCGTCGGCCTGGAAGTGGGAATGACGGTGCAGTCCGGGCCTGCCGCGGACATTTTGCCGGGAAACGCGCTGCAGATTCGGAATATCCCGCCCGGAACGATGGTGCACAACCTGGAGCTCCATCCTGGGAAGGGCGCGCAAGTGGTTCGCTCCGCGGGCGGCGCGGCGCAACTGTTGAGCAAGGAAGGCGATTTCGCGCTGGTGAAATTACCGTCGGGTGAGACGCGGAAGTTCAGTGTCGATTGCATGGCAACGATCGGACAGATCGGCAACCTCGACCACGAGAACATCACCTACGGCAAAGCGGGCCGTTCGCGCTGGCTCGGCATCCGGCCGACCGTGCGCGGCGTGGCCATGAACCCGGTGGACCACCCGCACGGAGGCGGTGAAGGCCGAGTCAAGGGCAATCACCCGCAGACGCCGTGGGGGTTCCCCACGCTCGGCGCGAAGACGCGAAAGAAGCACGGCGGCGACAAGATGATCGTTCAGCGCCGCAAGCCATAGGGAAGTTTCGAGCGGAGCACCAAAACTATGAACCCGGCGCGGCGGGAAATTGAGAGCCATTCTATGAGAGCAACTCGTGCAGCAGCGCGGCGCCAGACGCGCCCGCGCAAGAGAGTCACAGCCGCCGCGACTCGGCGAGCGGCGACGCCGCCGGTAAAGGCGGGCGCGGCGCCGCCGCAGCAGGTGCTTTTCCGGATGTGCAAGCCCGGCTGGGGCGTGATCGTGGAGAAGATTCCGAACGCCCAGGGCACGCGATTTGTTTGCCCGTTTTGTCCGCGTTCGCACCGCGTATCCGGGCCGGTGCGAGGATTTCGGAAGATGCGACGGGCGCAGTGGGTGAAGCTGCGCCGGGTGGAAGAATAAGGCGCGGAGGATAGAGACGAGACCATGCCACGCTCACTCAAGAAGGGCCCGTTCATCGACGACCACCTGCGAGAGAAGGTGGAAGGCATGAACGAACGGAACGAAAAGAAAGTCATCAAGACGTGGTCGCGCCGGTCGACGATTCTGCCGGAGATGATCGGGCACACGATCGCCGTGCACAACGGCAGGAAATTTATTCCGGTGTACATCACCGAGCAAATGGTCGGGCACAAGCTGGGTGAATTTTCCCCCACGCGCACGTTCAAAGGCCACGCCGTGAAAGCCGCGCTCGAAAGGGCGGCGGCCGCGGCGGGCATTCCTGCCGCTCCGGGCGGCGCTGCCGGTGCGGCACCGCCGGCGGCCGGTGGTGCACCCCCGGCGGCACCGAAGGCATAGACGATGGCGACGGAAACAGTAGCGGCATCTTTGATTGAAGGCGTGGCGAAGGCGCGGTACGCACGCGTGTCGCCGCAAAAGGCTCGCTTGGTGGTGGACCTGATTCGCGGGCAGCGCGCCGAAGACGCGCTGCAGACGCTGCACTTCACCAAGAAGCGCGTGGCGCGAGACGTGGAAAAGGTTCTGCGGAGCGCCATTGCCAACGCCGAGCGCAAAGCGGACGACGCCGGCGAATCGCTCGACGTGGACACACTGTTTGTGACGCGCTGCTTTGTAAACGAAGGGCCGCGCTGGAAGCGGCTGCGCCCGGCGCCGATGGGGCGAGCCTTCCGGTACCAGAAGCGCACGAGCCACATCGTGGTGCAGGTTTCCGAGCATCAACGCGCCGCTGCGGGCCGCGCGGCGGCCGCCGTGGCGGAAGCCGAAGCATCGAAGGGCGTGAAGGGCGCGGTGCGGCGCGCGCGCAAGGCACTGACCGAAGGCGGCAAGCGCGCCCCGGTGAAAAAGTCGAAGAAGTAGGAGGGCAGATTGGGGCAGAAGACTCATCCGTACGGGTTCCGGCTCGGCTACACCAAGATGTGGCGTTCGCGCTGGTTCGCGAAGAAAGACTACGCCGACCTGCTGCACGAAGACGTCGCGTTGCGCGCCCAGCTCAAGGACCGACTGCGCTCGGCCGGCATCAGCGCGATTGAAATCGAGCGCGCCGCCAACAAGCTGGTCATCCGCATCCTGACGGCTCGGCCAGGCATCATCATCGGCCGCAAAGGCGCGGAGATTGACAAGCTGAAGAACGAGGTGCAGAAGCGCACGAAGCGCGAAGTGCACATTGATATTCAGGAAGTCCACCGTCCGGAGCTCGACGCCCAACTCGTCGCCGAATCGATCGCCTTGCAACTCGAAAAGCGGGTGGCGTTCCGCCGCGCGATGCGCAAGGCCGTGGATTCGGCGCTGCGCTTCGGTTGCAAGGGAATCAAGGTGCGCGTCGCGGGCAGGCTGAACGGGGCAGAAATCGCGCGCAAGGAATGGTATCTGCAAGGCCGGCTGCCGCTGCAAACGCTGCGGGCCGACATCGATTTCGGCTTCGCCCAGGCGAACACGACGTATGGCGTGATCGGAGTGAAGTGCTGGGTCAACCAGGGCGAAAATCTTCCAGAGCGGAAGAAGCCGGGAGCCAACTCGGCGGCCTAGCGCCGGCGAGCGAAGAAGTACGGGACAACGAATATGTTAATGCCGAAGAAAGTGAAGTACCGCAAGCAGCAGCGCGGCCGCCGCACCGGCAAGGCGTGGCGCGGAGGCTCGCTCGCGTTCGGAGAGTACGGGCTGAAGGCGCTCGAGCCTGCGTGGATTACCGACCGGCAAATCGAAGCGGCGCGGGTCGCGATCACGCGCTTTATCAAACGAGGCGGCAAACTGTGGATCCGCATTTTTCCGGACAAGCCGTTCACGAAGAAGCCGGCAGAAACTCGAATGGGAAAAGGCAAAGGGCCGCCGGAGCGCTGGGTGGCCGTGGTGAAGCCGGGGCGAATCATGTTTGAAATGGCGGGCGTGGACCTGGCGTCGGCGACGGAAGCCATGAAGCTGGCGGCACACAAGCTGCCGATCTTGACGAAGTTCGTCAGCCGCGCGGGAGAACTGTAATGGCGCGGCGCATCGAGAAGTTTCGCGAGATGGGTTCGGACGAGCTCGAAGTGCAGCACCGCGAGCTGACCGAGCAGGTGTTCCGCTTGCGCTTTCAGCTTTCCACCGGGCAGTCGGAAGGCTTGAAGAAGCTGCGCGAGGCGCGGCGCGATCTGGCCCGCGTGAAGACGCTGTTGCACGAGATGACATTGAGGAAGAACGATGGCAAATGAAACCAGCCCGGCAACAGCCGCGCAGGCGCGGGGAGCCCGCCATGAATTACTCGGGGTCGTCACCAGCACGAAGATGCAGAAGACGATCGTGGTGAAGGTGACGCGCAAGGTGCAGCACCGCATGTATCAGCGGGTGGTGCGGGTGACGAAGAAATTCTATGCGCACGATGAGACGGGCGAAGCGCGCCTCGGCGATACGGTGCGGATTGTCGAAACGCGGCCGCTTTCAAAGCTCAAGCGCTGGCGCCTGGCCAGAGTGGTGGCGCGTTCCACCCGGGTCGCCTAGACAGGGAACAGGAGAGCACGACAATGGTTCAGATGCGGACATGGCTGACCGTCGCCGACAATTCCGGCGCCCGGCGGCTGATGTGCATCCTGCCGGTGGGGGGCGATGTGGGGCTGACCGCGGGTCTGGGCGACATCATCACCGCTTCGGTGAAGGAGGCCGCGCCGGACAGCGCCGTGAAGAAGGGCAAAGTGGTTCGCGCGGTGGTCGTGCGGACGCGCAAAGAGCATCGGCGGCGCGACGGGACCTATATCCGGTTCGATGACAATGCTGCGGTGCTGATCAACGAGACGGGCGAGCCGGTGGGGACACGCGTTTTCGGCCCGGTGGCACGCGAGCTGCGCGAGAAAAAGTTTACGAAGATCATCTCTCTGGCTCCGGAAGTGTGGTAGCGATGAGCGAAGCGACAACTAAAATGATTCCGATGACGATTCGCCGCGGCGATACGGTGAAGGTGATGACCGGCCGCGACAAGGGCAAGACGGGCCGCGTGCTGTCGGTGAACCGGCTGAAGGGCATGATCACCGTCGAGCACGCCAACATCATCAAGCGGCACACGCGTCCGAATCCGTCGAAGAACATCAAGGGCGGAATCCTGGAGAAAGAAGGCGCGCTGCACGTTTCGAACGTGATGGTGGTCTGCCCGGGGTGCGGCAAACACACGCGCGTGGGACGCATCACGCTGCCGGACGGCTCAAAGTCGCGCGTCTGCCGCCGTTGCGGCGTCACCTTGGAGAGTTAGCAAAAATGGCCAGCCGGTTGCATGAGCGATATCGAAAGGACGTGATTCCGGCGCTGCAGAAGCGCTTCGGATACAAGAACACGATGGCCGTACCGCGACTGTCGAAGGTGACATTAAATATCGGCCTCGGCGAAGCGAGCCTGAACATCAAACTGCTCGACACCGCCGCGCTGGAACTGGCGCAGATCACGGGGCAGAAGCCCGTGATCACGCGGGCGAAGAAGTCCATCGCGAATTTCAAGATTCGCAAGGGCATGCCGATCGGGTGCATGGTGACGCTCCGCGGGGAGCGCATGTTCGAGTTTCTCGACCGGCTATCGAGCATCGTGCTGCCGCGCGTGCGCGACTTTAAGGGCTTGCCGGCAAATTCGTTCGACGGCCGCGGGAATTACACGCTCGGCCTACGCGACCAACTGGTGTTTCCGGAGATTGATTACACGCGCGTGGACAAGATGAAGGGAATGAACGTCACGATCACAACCACGGCGCACACGGACGAAGAGGGGCGCGAGCTGCTGAAGTTGCTGGGGTTCCCGCTGCGCGCGTAAGCCCGGGCGGAACCTAAAGGAGATCAGGATGGCGAGAGACTCACAATTCGCCAAGCTGCGACGGAAGCCGAAGTTCAAGATTCGCAAGCGGAACCGGTGCCGCATCTGCGGCCGGCCGCGCGGGTTTCTGCGCAAGTTCGAGATGTGCCGCATCTGTTTCCGCGGGCTCGCGCTGAAGGGCGAGATTCCCGGCGTGCTGAAGTCGAGCTGGTAAGGAAGGTAAGAATGCAGACTGATCCCATCGCGGACATGTTGACGCGGATTCGCAACGCCGCCAAGGCGCGGCACCCGCGCGTCGATCTGCCCGCCTCGAATCTGAAAGTGGAAATCGCGCGAATCCTGAAGGAGGAAGGCTACCTTTCGACGTATAAGGTGGTCGAGGAATCGAAGCCGAAGAAAATGCTGCGCGTCTTCCTTCGCTACACGACGGACAAGCGCAGCGTGATCACCGATCTGCGGCGCGTTTCGCGGCCTGGCTGCCGGCGCTATGTGGCGAAGACGGAAATTCGCTCGGTCGTCGGCGGGATGGGGATCTCCATCCTGTCCACGCCGCGGGGAATCATGACCGGTTCTGCCGCCAAGAAGGAAGGCGTGGGCGGCGAGCTGCTGTGCGAGGTTTGGTAGCGATTTCGTACTGAGAGAGACTATGTCGCGAATTGGAAACAAACCGATTGCTATTCCTTCGGCCGTGAAGTTTCAGATCCAGGATCGCGCGATCGACATCCAGGGTCCGAAGGGCAAGCTGAGTGTGCCGCTGCCGCTCGGCATACGCTTCGAAAAGAAGGACAGCACGCTGCTGGCCGTGCGCGAAAACGACAGCCAGAAAGCCCTGCACGGCCTTTCTCGCGCGCTGGTGGCCAACGCCGTCCGGGGAGTAACCGAAGGATTCAAGAAGGACCTTGAGATCGTGGGCGTCGGATACCGCGCCGAGGTGAAGGGAAAGACGCTGGTGTTGGCACTTGGCTTTTCCCATCCGATTGTATTCCCGATTCCGGAGGGCATCACGATCACGGTGGAGAAGCAGACGCGCATGGCTGTGACCGGCGCGGATAGGGGAGTGGTCGGACAGGTAGCCGCTAACCTGCGCGCTTTGCGTCCGCCCGACCCTTACAAGCAGAAGGGCATCCGCATCAGCGGCCAGCGGTTGAAGAAGAAGGCAGGGAAGGCGGGCGCCGCCAAGACCGCCAGCTAACGAACGAGGAGAAGAAAGAGTGGCAACCGTACCAGTTCGAAAACTTTCGCGCAACGCGCATCGCCAGCGCACCCATAGGAGACTTCGCCAGACGCTCACCGGGACGCCCGAACGTCCCCGCCTGTGCGTCTATCGCTCCTTGCGGCACATCCATGCACAATTGATCGATGATGTCTCCGGCCGCACGCTCGTTTCCGCCAGCTCGGTGGACAAGGAAGTCCGCCAGCAGCTCAAGGGCGGTGGAAACGTCGCTTCGGCGAAAGTGATCGGTAAAGTGGTGGCGGAACGGGCTCGCGCCGCTGGCGTCGAAATGGTGGTCTTCGACCGCGGAGGCTACCAATATCACGGCCGCATTCAGGCGCTCGCCGATGCGGCTCGAGAGGCAGGATTGAAGTTTTAGCAACCGATATGGCCAAACAAGAGCTCAAAGATATTCTTTCTGTTCGCCGCCAGATTGACGCCAATCTGGCGAACGTGAAGGATCAGGTGGTAGCGATCAACCGCGTGACCAAAGTGGTCAAGGGCGGCAAGAATTTGAGTTTTTCGGCGCTCGTCGTGGTGGGCGACCAGCACGGGCATGCGGGATTCGGGATGGGCAAGGCTCGCGAAGTTCCCATGGCCATTCGCAAGGCCATCGAGCAAGCCAAGAAAAACATGGTCAAGTTCAACCTGAAGGGCACCACGATTCCGCATCAGGTGATCGGCCGGTATGGTTCCGGCCACGTGTTGCTGAAGCCCGCGTCGGAAGGCACCGGCGTGATTGCCGGCGGCCCGGTCCGCGCGGTGATGGAGGTGGCGGGAATTCAGAACGTGCTGACGAAGTCGCTGGGCTCGTCGAACCCGCACAACGTAGTGAAGGCGACGTTTGACGCCTTGCTGCAACTAAGGGACGCCGCAAAGGTGGCCGAGGATCGTGGCAAGGGCGGCGAGGCGCCGGCCGCGGCAAGTTCTTCATCAAGCGATCGATGAGAGTTTAGGATCATGGCAACGAAGAAGAAATCAGAGACGATCAAGATCAAGTGGGTGCGCAGCTTCATTGGCTGCCCGATTGGCATGCGGCAAACGATCCGCGGCCTGGGCTTTCGCCGGATGCAGCAGACGGTCGAACGGCCGGATACTCCGGCGGTCCGGGGAATGATTGCCAAGGTGCGCCACCTGCTGGAAGTCGAAGGATAAGATGGCACCGAAGAAAACGCCAACGAGCGGGACCACGACCGCCACGCTATCCAATCTGAAGCCGCCGCGCGGTTCGCGCCACCGGAAAGTGCGCGTGGGCCGCGGCATGGGGTCGAAACTCGGCAAGACGTCCGGCGCGGGCAACAAGGGACAAAAGTCCCGGCGCGGCTATCAACGGCGAGTTGGTTTCGAGGGCGGCCAGATGCCGCTGCACCGGCGGATTCCGAAGCGCGGCTTTTCGAACCTGTTTCGGCGCTCGTTCGCCATCGTGAATGTGGAAATGCTCAACGCGTTCGCGAGCGGCGACACGGTGACGCCGGAATCGCTCCTCGGGCGCGGAATCGTTCGTGCGCGGCGCGACGGCGTGAAAGTTTTGGGGGATGGCGATCTGAAGGTTGCGCTCACGGTTCGAGCGCACGCGTTCAGCAAAACGGCCGCGGAGAAAATCACGCGCGCCGGGGGAATGGTCGAAGTTCTCTAATGGGCAAGCTGTTCGAGGCATTTCGAAACATTTTTCGCACGCCGGACTTGCGCAAGCGCGTCCTGTTCACTCTGGCGTTGCTGGGGGTGTATCGCCTCGGGGCTTTTGTTCCTACGCCGGGAATCAACACCGAGCTGCTCCAGCAGCTTTTTCAGCAGGGCCAGGGCTCGGTGCTCGGCATCATCGATCTGTTCAGCGGCGGGAATTTCCGGCGGCTGACGATTTTTGCGCTCGGAATCATGCCGTACATCACGGCTTCGATCATTCTGCAGTTGATGGTCGTGGTGTGGCCGTACCTCGAGCGGCTGCAAAAGGAAGGCGAACTCGGCCGGCGCAAGATCACGCAATACACGCGCTACTTGACGATCCTGCTGAGCATTTTCCAGTCGTTCACCATCGGCCTGACGCTGATGCGCCAGAACCTGAGCGGGCAGTCGCTGGTGTATCACCCGGGCGTGCGCTTCATACTGATGACGATTCTGACGCTCACCACGGGCTCCGCGTTCATCATGTGGCTGGGCGAGCAGATCAGCGACCGCGGCATCGGCAACGGGATGTCGCTCATCATTTTCGCAGGCATCGTTGTCGGGCTTCCGCGCGCGGTGGCCGACCTATGGAACAAGACTTCGTCGGCGCAGTGGGGACCGTTTACGCCGCTCGCGATTCTGTCCTTGCTGGTGCTGATGATTGCGGTGGTGGCGTTCATCGTCTATGTGGAAGGCGGCCAGCGGCGCATCCCGGTGCAATACGCGAAGCGCGTCATGGGACGAAAAGTGATGGGCGGCCAGATGACTTATCTCCCGCTGCGGGTGAACTCGGGCGGCGTGATTCCGCCGATTTTCGCGAGCTCGCTGCTCACGTTTCCGCAGACGCTGGCGCTGTTTTTCCAGAAGAGCTCGCCGAATATGGAGAAGTTTGCAAAGGCGCTTTCCTGGGGCGAGCCGCTTTATACGCTGGTGTACGTCGCCCTGATTATTTTTTTCGCGTTCTTTTATGTGGGCATTATTTTCAACCCCACCGAGCTGGCCGACAACATGCGCAAGTACGGAGGGTTCATACCGGGGATTCGTCCGGGGAGGAACACGTCGGAGCACATCAACCGAATCCTGACGCGATTGACCTTTGTCGGCGGCGTGTATCTGGCGATCGTTTGCTTGCTGCCGGAGTGGCTGATTTCCGGCATTCACCTGCAGCACTTGCCGGTCTGGCTGGGCGGACAGTGGTTTGATGCGCACATGTGGCGGTTTGTGCTCGAAGGGTTGGGCGTCACCTTTTATTTTGGTGGAACCTCTCTGCTGATTGTCGTGGGAGTTGCCATGGACACGGTGCAGCAGGTGGAAGCGCAGCTCGTGATGCGCAACTACGAAGGGTTTGCCCGCAAGGGAAGGACGCGGGGCCGTCGTGGCTAGCAGTAGCGGCGGCTGGGCGGCAGGACAGAATTCGCTCCGGCGCGCGGTAGTCTTCCTGGGGCCTCCTGGCGCGGGGAAAGGGACCCAGGCAAAGCGCGTGGCGCAGATTTGCGGCGTGCCGCATCTTTCGACCGGCGACATGCTGCGCGACCACATCAGCCGCGGCACCGAGCTGGGCCGCCAAGCGAAACCGGTGATGGATCGCGGCGAGCTGGTGCCGGACGAGATTGTGCTGGGAATGGTGGAAGATCGAGTGGCCCAGCCGGATTGCGCGAATGGCTTCGTGTTCGACGGCTTTCCGCGGACGCTGCCGCAGGCGCAAAAGCTCGACGAAATACTCGAGCGGAGGCAATTTGGCCTCCCGGTGGTGATTCACTTCGATGTGGATTACGACGCGTTGTTCCGACGGCTGGCTGGGCGGCGAACCTGCATCGTGGGCGGCGAGATTTACAATGTGTACGACCATCCGCCGAAAGTGGAAGGCCGGTGCGACAACGACGGCGGCGAGCTGATTCAGCGCCCGGACGATCGCCCGGAAGTGATCCGTGGCCGGCTGGAAGCCTTCGACCGGCAGACGAAACCGCTGGTCGAATATTATCTCGGCCGAGGGGTTCTGCGCGAAGTGGATGCTTCGGCGAAGATGGAAACGGTCACCGGCGCGGTGCTCGGAATTTTGAACGCGGCCGCTCTCGAAAAATGATTATCTGCCGATCGGCTGCGGAACTGGAAAAGATGCACCGGGGCGGCATGGTTGTCTGGAACACCCTGACCGCGCTGCGCGAGAGGGTCAAGCCGGGCGTCACGACGAAGGAATTGGACGTGTACGCCGAGCAGTATTGCGCCGAGCAGCATGTTCGTCCGGCGTTCAAGGGGTACCGGGGCTATCCGGCGTCGCTGTGTACGTCGTTGAACGGCGAAATCGTCCACGGGATCCCGTCGCCGAAGCGGAAGTTGCGCGAAGGGGACATTTTGTCGCTCGATTTCGGCGTCGAGTGCGACGGCTACTTCGCCGATGCCGCAGTGACGCTGCCGGTGGGAAAGATCGATGCGAAGCGGGAGAAGCTGCTGCGCGTCACTCGTGAATCGCTCGAACGCGCTATCGAAAAGGCGCGGCCGGGAAACCGGCTGAGCGATATCTCCGCCGCGGTGCAGAGTTGGGTGGAGCAGAACGGGTTTTCGGTGGTTCGCGAGTTTGTGGGCCACAGCATCGGCACGAAGATGCACGAGGACCTGCAGCTTCCGAACTACGGCGAGCCGGGACACGGGCCGCGCTTGCAGGCGGGCATGGTCCTGGCGATCGAGCCGATGGTGACGAGCGGCGGGCCAGATGTCCAAGTGCTGGAAGACCATTGGACGGCGGTGACGGCCGATGGCAGCGATTCGGCGCATTTTGAGCACACGGTGGCCATCACTGACGACGGGCCGTGGATTCTGACGCGGCCTCGCGACGCAACGGGACCTTGTTGGTAGAGTTTGCAGGCGGGAAGAATCTCAGGCGCTGAATGGGAGTTCATGAGGAAGAGGCCGGATCAAGAGAAGAAGAAGCCGACCGATGGCAATCCGAAAGAGGATGCCATTGAGGTGATGGCGACGGTCATCGAGCCGCTCCCCAACGCGATGTTTCGAGTCGAGCTCGAAAACAAGCATAAAGTGCTCGCGCACATCTCCGGCAAAATGCGGAAGAATTTCATCCGCATCCTGCCGGGCGACCGGGTGGCGGTTGAGCTTTCGCCCTACGACCTGACGCGCGGGCGGATCGTTTATCGTTACAAGTAGCAACGGGGCTTGCGGCCCACGGATTTGAAGGGCCGGGGGAGTGGAGCGAGAGATGAAAGTTCGCGCATCGGTTAGAAAGATTTGCATGAAGTGCAAGATCGTCCATCGGCGCGGCGTGGTTCGGGTGATTTGCGTCAATCCCAAGCACCGCCAGCGCCAGGGCTAGGGAGGGTTTCGAATGGCTCGCATTGCAGGTGTCGATCTTCCGCCGAACAAACGTCTCTGGGTCGGCCTGACCGCGATTTACGGCATCGGCCAGGAGCGGGCGCGAAAGCTTTGCGCCAAATCGAATGTGGACGAAACGAAAAAGATCAAGGACCTGACCGAGGAAGAAGTCAACCGCCTCCGCCAGTCCATTGAATCCGAGGGCCGGGTGGAAGGCGATCTCCGCAAAGAGATCCAGATGAATATCCGGCGCCTGATTGATATCCAGTGCTATCGCGGATTGCGCCACCGCCGGAATCTTCCGGTGCACGGCCAGCGGACGCACACCAACGCACGCACCCGGAAGGGACCGCGGAAGGGCGCCGTCGCCGCCAAGAAGAAGGTCGCGGTCAAGAAATAGCCGCCAGGGAACGCAGCAGGAAACGCAAAGGAGAAGAACGCACTTGGCAAAGGAACCGAAGGACGCCGCCACTCCGGAACCGGCGAAGCCGTCGAAGCGCAA
>JBGQEW010000067.1:0-13870 GCA_041496565.1 Terriglobia bacterium
CCCAGCTGCCATTTCCGGCACGGCCCGCCTTCCACTTATTTGCACTGGGCGAGTCCATGGGCGCGGGAATCGCGCTGCAATCCGCGGCCGCCGATCCGCGCATCGAAGCCGTGGTCGCCGAAGCCCCCTTCGCCAATCTCCGCGAAGCGGCCTACGATTACGCCGGTCTGCGAAAATACCCCTGGCTCGGAAAAACTCTTTTCGCTCCCGGGACATGGACGCTGCTGTATCGCGACGAAAAACTCGCGGGTTTTCCCGTCGCGGAAGTCTCGCCGGTAAAAGCCGTGGCCTCCCGCGCTTTTCCCGTTTTCCTCATCTGCGATGAAAAAGATGTCGCACTTCCCTGCCGCCATTCGAAAATGATTTACGCCGCCGCCCGCGGGCCCAAACAACTCTGGGTCGTCCCCCGCGCTTTCCATACCGCCGCCTATGGCTTTGCACCCGAAGAATTCCGCCGCCGCGTCCTCTCTTTCTTCGCCGCCGCCGCGAATCCCGCTTCTCCGCAAAACCAAATTCCGGGCGCCGATCGAATCTCGCTATCAGGAAAAGATGATCGTGTTCACAAATAAAAAAAGGCCGCTCTCGCGGCCGTTGAAGCTGCCCTTGCACTGGGCTCTCGCTTCTTTCGTCACTGCGCGCTCTGCGTTCTCTGTGCCCGGCGCCTGCCCCGACCGGGTCGGGGCGTTAAATTCTTTCTCCTTTTTTCAATTTCCCATTCCCTCACAATTCCAATTTTCTGATTTCCCATTTCCCAATTTCGCTTTCCTCCATTCACAGCACGGGATGCTGGCGCGCTTCCCATTCCTGGCTCAGCCGGCGCACGGTCTCCCGCAAGCGCACGGCCAGCGCGGCAATTGTTTCAAGCCGCTGCTCTCCGCCGTGCGGGAGTTTGCCGTCATTTTTCCTGTGAACCTCCGCCAGCAGAAGCTCCGCGTTTCCCAGAATCCCGGTCAGCGGGTTGTTCAGTTCGTGGCGGAGCACTTCACCAAAATCTTCCTGCGCTTCCTCGAATGGTTCGTGCGCGCTGTCCGCCACCCTCTGCGCCTGGCGCAAGTGGCTCCGGATCAGGCCAAGCGCCGAAGGCAGGCATCCTCCGTCGCGCATCACATAGTCGGCGGCCCCGGCATCGATCAACGCCGAGAGCTCAACTCGTTGCTCCGCCGTCCCAATCACGACCACCGGCGCATAGACCGCCAGCGAGGTCACCACCGCGTCGAGCCGTGGCACGATCCCTCGTGATCCATCGGATTCGGGCGCGATCGCCGCTTCTTCGAGTACGATCACCGCCGGCGCGTCTTCCTCGAGGATTCGCCGCGCCGCGGCGACGCTGCTCACGGACGCCACGCGCAGTCCCGCGATGCTCTCCTCGAACTCCCGCCGTGCCGCGGCGCACAGCGCCGCATCGTCACTCACCACCAAAATAGTTTGTTCCCTGTTGCCCATGGCCTTATCCATTTCTTGCGGCGTTCTTTCTTGCCACCGGTGCAAGCGGCGCTTGATGGTGGGCTTGGACTTCGAGCACACCGCGAACCTTCTCCGTCAACTCTTCCACGCGGAACGGTTTGGCGACGTGCGGCAGGTGATGGCGTTCCAGAAACTCCCGGGTTTGCGCGGCGATGACATCGCCGGTCACAAACAAGAACCGCTCCCGCAAAGGATTTCCCGAGCGCTCCAGCGATTTGTAGAAATGCTGCCCATCGAGACCGGGCATCTTCATGTCGCAGATGACCAGGTCGAAGGACTGCCGGGCGGCGCGCTCCAGGGCTTCGCGGCCGTCCAGCAGCACTTCCACATGCATCCCCTCGTCTTCGAGCACGTCGGCGATCAGGCGGGCCACGGTCGGCTCATCCTCCACAACGAGCACGCGCGCGCCTTTCCCGGTATCGAACGCGGGCGCAAGCCGATTCTCGCGGCCCGCGGCCTCCGCGGCTTCGGGTAGAAAAGTCTCCCGCCCCGGCAAGGGAGAACCCAGCGCCTCGTCCTGCGTCATTTCCGCGGCCGCTGGAAGTTCGATTCGGAAAACCGCGCCTCCCTGTGGCGGACTCAAGACGTGCACCTGCCCGCCATGTTCGCGCACCACGCTTAGTACGATGGCCAGCCCCAGCCCGGTCCCCACGCCCGCGGGTTTGGTGGTGAAGAAGGGATCGAAGATTCGTGCGAGGATGGCCTGAGGTATTCCCGGCCCGTTATCCGCGACTTCCAGCAACACCCGCCGCTCGCCGATTCTTTTTGTCCGCAGCCGGATCGTTCCGCCCTGGCCGTGCTGTTCGATGGCCTGCCGTGCGTTGCCCACCAGATTCATCAACACCTGCTGCAGATGACCGGGGTCGCCCTGCACGAAGGGAAGGGCCGGGTCCAGATCGATCTCCACGCGGATTTTTTCGGCGGCGAGACTGAACCGCTGGAGGTCCATCGCTCTTTGGACAATTTGATTCAAGGACAGCAGACGCCGCTCCGGGAGCGTTTCCCTGGCGTTCAGGAGCAACTGCCGCAGGATGGCGCCGGCGCGCTCCGCCTCCTGATAAATCTGCCGCACTTCCTCGGTCCGCCCGGGCAGATCCTGGCGCGCCAAAAGCCGGTGCGCGTAGCCCAGAATGCTGGTCAGCGGGTTGCTCAATTCATGCGCGACTCCGCTCACCATCTGTCCGAGCGCCGCGAGCTTCTCCGTCTGAAGGAGTTTCGAATGGAAAACGCGCTGGGCGGTCAGGTCGCGGTAGATCTCCACGCGCCCCAGCAGCCGCCCGATCGGATCGAGCACCGGCCGCGCCGCTCTCTCGAGAATGCGCGGCGCCGGAAGCATCATTTGCAACTCCTCGCGCACACCCCCTTCGATTCCGCGCGCCAGTTCCCGCCAGCGCTCCGCGAACAGCGCCGGTTCCGCCGCATGACGATTGAGACGCTCGATCAATTCCTCGAGGGTCTTGATTTTTCCGGACTCTTCCGGCGCAAGACCCACGATCTGTTCGAATCGCGTATTCATCGCGCGGACGTTGTCCTGGGCATCGAACAGGACGACACCTTCTTCCAGCCATTCGATGACGTTTTGCAATTCGATTTCGGCTTGGCCGGCCGGTCCCCAAGATTCGCGGGTCACCAGAGGTTGGAGCAGAAGCACCGTAGCTTGGCCTTGCCGCGGGGCCGCCAAGCACAATCGCACGCCAACACCGTTGTGCAATTCCGCCCGAGAATACTCGTTATCGGTAACGCGCCTTTCCGCTCCCCGATCGAGCTCCGCCCGCAACCACGCCTCGAGGTGCGCCCGGTCGCGCCCGCAGAAGAGTTCGGCTAAGCACGCTTGCGCCGGAATACCCGCCCGTTCCGGCCTTTCGGCATGGGAGTCCAGGCCGGTTAGCTCCCTGGCGCCGCGGCTCGCCGCCGTGATTCTCCCCGCATCGTCCAGGAGCAGGAGTGGTTCGCTGATGCAGTCCAGCAATGCGTGTTGCCGGCCGGCGAGCTTTGACTCCTCTTCTTTTCTCCTTCTCCGGCGGAGAACGGCGGCCGCCAGAACCGCGCGCAACTCCAGACGGTCAAGAGTTGCGAGTGAGGTTGCACCGTCCGGTAGTCCTGCAACCAGTGTCCCGAGGAGCTGCCCTTCCGACTCCAGTGGAAACGCGACAATGCGAGCCACCGCTCCCCGCATCCAACCGATCTCGGGCTCGCTTCCGATCACCCGCCGCGCCTCCAGGGCCCGCCGCCACACGCTCGCCAGCGGTGCGTTCTCGATCGCGCGCGTCCACGACTCATCTCCACTGCGCCAGTGGAAATCGAGGTGAAGACTACCGCCGGACTTTTCACGCTCCTGCCGCAAGGCGCCGACGACCGCGAATGCCGCGCCGGGGCCATCCCCGCTCTCCGCCGTTTGCGTGCAGCTCTCCACCAGTTTGGAGAGCAGTGCGTCAAGGGAGGTATCGGCTGCTTGTGAGGTGAGGAAACGCCGGACATCGCCGAGGTCCGCCTCTCGCAGACGAGAGATTCTCTGTTCCTCCTCGAGGCCCAACGCCAGCGCGAGTTCCGCGGCGACCGCTTCCACGCGTTCGCGGGAAATGGCGGGCTGCTTTTCCGTGCTTCCCACGAGGATAACGCCCTTCAATTGTTCTTTTCTCTCAATGGGGACCCACAGCGCGTGACGCAACCCCACAAGCAGCCCGAGGATGGGGTTGGTGGGAAAAGCCTGCAGGTCTTGTTCGACAGTTTTTCCGCGGAGCAGCAGTTCTTCCGGGAGGGGAGGCTCCACCGAAAGGTGGGCCCACTCCTTGGGGGTCTCCGGGTTTCCCAAGTCCCACGCCATTCCGTGAAACCCGGCGGCCATCGCGTTCCGCGGGCTGGCGTTCGAATCCTTCTCGAGCCACACACCGATGCGGCCCGAGATTCCCTGTTGCGCGAGCGTTTGCTGCGCTTCCTGCAACAATACTTCGCGCGAAGCGCCATCCAGGGCCGCGCGGGCCACACCTCGCCAGCTCGATTCTTTCTCCGTCTTTTTCCTCCAAATTTTCATTCGCTGGCCTTCAGCCTTCGGCGCTCTCGCCAGGTCCTCACGGCTCCCGCACGGGAAATGGAAGGGAACAGAGAGAGCCCGTAGTAGTGGCTCTTGCATCGGCAGGCCCATCGGAGATGTCAGTTTCCTTCGATGAATCAATCACTTAGAGGGAAGGGCGGGCGGCCCGAAATTCCATGTCGAGACTTTGCTTGGCGTTCTTCCCAGAGTGGACCACTGCGGATAAGTGCCTAGTGACTCGTGACTGGTGACTGGGCAGAGGACAAGCAGGCGAAGAAGGGGGAGAACTTGGCGCTACGGGAACAGAAGCATCGGCCCTGCGCGGCATACGGCGAACGGGCACAAAACGTTCAAGCGAACTGCTTCGCAGGACCGATCGAATTCCCACGCTCGCAAACGGAAGAGGAGAAAAACCCCAAGCCAGCGGTACTCTTGGAGAGAACTTGCGAGCGTTTTGTACCCTTACTGCTCGGCATGCTCCATGTGGTACTGCTTTAGCTTGCGGTACAGAGTGGTCTTCCCGATGCCGAGCATGCGCGCCGCCGAAAGCTTGTCGCCTCCCGTCTCTCGGAGGGTGCGAAGAATCGCGCGCCGCTCCAATTCCTCGAGAGGCAGGATCTCATCTTTCTCCGGGACCCTCTCGGTGGTGGGATACTGCAAATTGGATGGCAGGTCTCCGACGGAGAGGATCGGCCCGGAACCGAGAGCGACCGCCCGCTCGATGGCGTTTTCCAATTCGCGGACATTTCCCGGCCAGTCATAGGAGATCAGCCGGCGCATGGCATCTTCCGAGATGGTGCGCACCGGGCCTTGAGGGTCGGAAAACTTTTCCAGGAATGCCGTCACCAGAATGGGGATATCGCTCTTGCGGTCCCGCAGCGGCGGCAACTTGATCTGCACCACGTTCAGCCGGAAATACAGGTCCTGACGGAAGGTCCCGGAGCGAATCGCGGCATCCAGGTCCCGGTTGGTGGCCGCGATGATGCGCACGTTGATGCGCCGGCGTTCCGTCGAACCCACGGGCTTGACCTCGCGCTCTTGCAGCGCCCGCAGGAGCTTGGCCTGCAGATCCACGGGCATGTCTCCGATTTCATCGAGAAAGAGCGTCCCGCCCTGGGCGGCCTCGAGCAATCCCTGCTTGGCCTGCACCGCCCCGGTGAACGCCCCCTTGACGTACCCGAACAGCTCGGATTCGATCAGCGTGGGCACCAGTGCCGAACAGTCCACCGGCGCGAACGGCCGCTCCCGGCGCGGTCCCAAAAAATGAATGCTGCGCGCCACCAGCTCTTTTCCCGTTCCACTCTCCCCCAGGATCAGCACGGGATACTCGTGCTGGCTCACTTTTTCGATCATTTTGTAGACGCGCTGCATTTTCATCGAAACGCCGATCAACCCGCCGAACCCCGGGCGCGTCCGCAACTGCTCGCGCAACAGGCGGTTCTCCTGCTGCAGCTCCACCGCCCGCGCCACCCGTTCGAGCCGGGAGCGCAGCTCTTCTATGCGGAACGGTTTGGTCACGTAGTCCACGGCGCCGATGCGGGTGACCTCGACCGCCGATTCGATCGTTCCGTACTGCGTCAACACCACCAGGGCGACCTCCGGATGCTGGTCGTGCACCTGCTTCAGCAGTTCCACCCCATTGGTTTGCTGCAGCTTCAAATCCGTCAAGACAATGTCTATGGCCGAATGTTCCAGGACCTCCAGCGCCTCTTCGGCGGTGGCCACGGCGACGGCCTTCATCCCGCATTGCTCCGAGACCGTTGCACAGGTCTCGCGGATGGACTGCTCGTCATCGACGATGAGAATGTTCATCGGGACAACCTCGCGGCGGACTGCTGTTTCTTCACTCATGACAGGCATCCTGAAAGCCTCCGGCTGGCAATTTTATCTGCATCTCAAGTTCCGTTTCAGGAAATCCTCCCAGACCTATTCATAAGTCAATACATTAGTCAAATGACCACTTCTTGGCAAGTCCCACTTTGGGACTCCTTCCCGGCCTACCCTTCCTTTCCGTTCCAATTCGGGAAAGGGTCGCGCAGGGACCCCGCCAAGAGCCCGCTCCCAAAACGAAGCGGGCTCCTCGAAAACTTCTCGAAGAGCCCGCCGAATTGATCTCGTAAAGTTTTCAGTTCCCTCGCCAGAAATTACGAGTCACTTCCGGCGGGGATGGCCCAGCGCTCCTGGCTGGCCACTAGGGCTTGGCCTTTTTCGGGGGCGCTGGGGCGGCGGTTTTCTTCTTGGATGTTTCACCACCGCTCCTGCTGAGCAGCGTCAAGGCATCCTTGGCGCTGAAGGGGAAGCGGCGAACGGATTGTTCACCGGTGGTGCTCAGAGTGACGTCCACGCGCCGGTTGTTGGCCAAGCGCACGGTCAGCAGGTTTTTCAGAATCTTCTGCTTTTCCGCCGGGCTCAGGTCCGGTTCGGCTTCGATCAGTTTCTGCACCTCTTCGGAGGTCATGTTCTTCTCAAAGCCAAATGCTCGAGTCTCGAGATGGTCCACGGGTACGCCCTTTTCAACAAGGTAACTCTTGGTGCGTTCCACGCGCCGCTCGGAGAGCTTCACGTTGTAGTCCTTGGCGCCGCGAATGTCCGCGTGCCCTTCGAGAATCAAGTGGGCGTCCGGTCTATAGGTCAAATACTGCTTGAAGTCGCTCGCCAACGCATCCAGCGTCACGCCCTGGCTGGCCAGCAACCCTCCCGTGGGTTTCGCCACGGTGGGCTGGGCCGTCGGGAAGTAGATGCTGTGCAGCGCCAACTTGGCTTCCAGTTGCTTGATCTGTGGGGGTTCCTTCACTTCCACGTTGCCGGAAGCATCGGCGGCGCCGCCGCGGCCGTCATTCACCGCGCACTTCACGCCGTAGCTCCCGGGCTGGAGGCCGCTGGCATCAAACTGCACGTTCGAGCCGCTGCCCACGATCTTTCCGCCGGTGGTTGTGTAGCTGTAGCTCAGCGGATCGTTGTCCGGGTCGCTGCCATTGCAAGTGACGCCGGTGTGCTCGCCCGGCAGAATCGGGCTGCGCTCGACGGAGAGTGTCGCGGTCGGCAGATGATTGGGCTTCTCTTCCACCTTAATGTCCGCCGCGCACGAGGCCGACCCGCCCTTTCCGTCATCCACTTTCACGTTAACGGTGTAGGAACCAACGCCAACGCCCGACGAATTCCAGCGCGCTTCCGGGCCGGTGCCCTCCACAGCGCCACCGGTCGCCGTGTAGCTGTAGGTCAATGGGTCGCTATCCGGGTCGCTGGCGTTCACGTGCACAGCCACGCTGTCGCCCGAACCGGCATACACCGAGGCCGGACTCACCGAGCACGCCGCCACCGGCGGGTGGTTCGGCGGAGGCGGCGGATTGGGAATGCCGAAACGCAATACCAGACCGGTGCCGGCGCGGAAGTTGTTCTGCCGCGCGCTGGCCCCCAGGGCGTTGCCCGAGAAACTGGTCATCAGGTAATCCAACTGCGCCACGCGCCACGCGATGTTCTTGGTCAGAACCATATCGACGCCGCCGCCGGCGGCCAATGCAAATGCGCTCGTGGTCGTCGTGCCGTTCAGCTCTGTGCCACCGCTGGCCCCGCCAAGAAGGAATTCGCCAAACGGAACGAAGTGATCGAACTTGCGCAAATTCAGCCGCGGGCCAAAGAGATACGTAACGAAACCACCGCTCACCGCCGTGTTGCTTCCCGTAAGCGGGAAGAGATTTCGATCGAACCGGTAGCCGCCAAACTCCCCGCTCAGTCCCACCCACTTAGACGCGTTATAGGTGAATGATCCCGCCGCACCATGGTTGTTAAAATTCGAAAAGGGAGTCCCCGGAGCATAATTAACATAATGATACATTGCGGCGACTTCAAAGCGAGGCACAAGCTGGCCTGGTGGACGCGTGTCCGCAGCCGCGGCTGCCGGTCCCGGGAAGGGGGTCGGGCGCGGGGTCGCGGGCAACGCGAATACGCCCTTCGCCGCCACGGGCTTGCTGCTTTCCGCGGCCTTGCCGGGAGCCGCGCGCTTTTCCGCCGCCGTTACGGCGTTCGTGGTTTCGTCGCCCGCTCCACTGTTCTTCTGCTGCGCGCACAGCGGCAAAGCCAAAAGCGCGCTCATCACGAGTGCTGCACACCAATTACGCATCTCTTTCCTCCTGAGCTTTATCAATCGAATCCCGTTTGGTTCACGCGCCCGCCTGCTGACCGCTCGCTGCTCTTGGCGGGCTCCGTTAGACGCATTGCAGCTCTTTCATTTGTCGCTTCTTCTCCAGGCACCCACTTCTCCCCACACCCCTGTCCGGAGCAAGGGAGAAACCAGAAGAACAAAAGGACGCGGCGCAATAAGGTTATTCCACAATTCGCTCTCGGTGCAACTACTTCCTCGCGTCCCGTTCGGTGACGCCTATCTCTTGCGCTGCATTCAACTGCCAACTGTCAACTTTCCCGTCCTGCGCTACACTTCTCTACTTATGAACTCGATCACCTCACTCGACAACCTTTGGATGGGACGGCCGCGTTCCATCGCTGCCGGACTTCTGGAATCGGACGGCCACCGCTCCATCGTGGACCCCGGGCCGGGCTCTACGCTCGAAACCTTTCACCAACAGCTTCAGTCCCATGGCCTCGGGGTGCGCGATCTCGACGCCATCCTTCTCACACATATTCACCTGGACCACGCCGGCGCTACCGGCGCGCTGGTGCGCGAAAATCCCCGCCTCGCCGTGTACGTCCACAAGCTTGGCGCGCCGCACGTGATTGACCCGTCCAAGCTTCTTGCCAGCGCAGCTCGCCTCTGGCCCAACGATCTGAAGCTTCTTTTCGGCGAAGCGCTTCCCGTTCCGGCGGAGAATTTGCGCATTCTCGAGGGCGGTGAAACCCTCACGCTCGGTTCGCGGAAAGTCGAAGTCGTCTACACGCCCGGCCACGCTTCGCACCACGTCAGTTACTTCGACAAATCGGAAGGCGTCGCTTTCGTTGGCGACACGGCGGGTGTGCGCATCGAGGGAAATTCCTACGTCATGCCCGCTACTCCACCGCCGGACATTGATCTCGGGATCTGGGATACTTCCTTCGCCGCCATCCTGGAGCGCAAACCGGCGCGGCTCTTCCTCACACACTTCGGTTTCTCCGACAATCCTTCCGAACACATTTTGTTGTTCCGCGAACGGCTGCATCGCTGGGCCGCGCTCACCGCGGAAATTCTGCGCACCGCCGCCAGCGATTCCGCAGCAATGGACGCCTTCATGTCCACCACGTACGCGGAAATCTCTCAGCATGTCCCCGGCGGGGAAGCCGAACACTACGCCTTCAGCGCCGGCCTGAATCTCTCGTTTCTGGGCCTCGCGCGGTATCTGCGCAAACGCGCCACCGCCGCCTCTTAGAACTGCATGCCAGACTTCTGTTGTTCTAAATGGGATGCGGACGGACTAGGCGGTCGTTCCTGACGAAGACACTTCTTCCGAACCTGCCGCGGGCTCTGTCGCAGGCGCCGCCAGCGTTTCGAAGCGCGCGGAAAGCGCTTCGACCAGCAAGTCGACGAGCTTCTTTGCGCCGCTGCCGTCGGGATCTTTGTCAGGATTGTACTGGGCCACATCGAAACCCAGCAGATTCTTGTGTTTCACAAACTCCATGAAAGACGCGCGGACATCGTCGAAGCGCAAGCCCCCGCTGCCGGGCACGTTCACGGCTGGAAAATCTTCTTGCGCGATTACATCCAAGTCGAGGTGCATGACAAATTCGCGCGCGTCGGCGTGCACTTGCGCCAGCGCTTCGTGCGCCGCTTTGCTGCCGCCTTTGAGTTGAATGTCCGCGGCGTAAATATGCCGCATCGGCGACTTGCTGAGAAACTCCTCCTCCGGCGGATCGAGCCTTTCAAGTCCGAAGAGAGTAACGTCCGGCTCGCGCACCAGCGGCGCCTCGCTCCAGAAGCGCACCAGCTCCGGCGCGCCCCTGCCAATGATGTGGGCCACAACCATTCCGTCGATGCGGCCGGAGGGAGTGCTTGCGGGAGTATTCAGATCGGCGTCGCGATCGAACCAGAGAAGATTCAAGTGCTTGTAGTAGCGCCGCGCGCCGGTAAGCAAGCCGATGACCTGAGCGCAGTCGCCACCCAGGACCAGCACCAGCGCACCGCTTTTCACCGCGAGTTCGGCGCGCGTCTTCAGATCGTTCAGGCCGGCGACGATTTCGGTCAGATTGCGAGCGCGCCGGTGTTCGTCGTCGTCCGCGAAGAGGCGCGGGGCGCAGTCCCCGTAATCCACGACTTCGTAGCCGGCGGCCTGCAACTTTTCGGCAAGCCCGGCGGCGCGCAACGCTGCGGGAGCCTTCTCGCTTCCCGCGGAAAATGCCGCGGCGCTCGAGGGCGCGCCAATCAAGGCAATCTTCTTCGGCTGACGGACGATTTTGACCGCCAAGGTCTGGCTCCTTGTCTTGTATTTCCCGTCTACCGCGCTAGGGTACCGATGACCGGATCATTTATAGCTCAGGCCGGCAAATCACTCCAATCATGCACATCGCGTTCCCCTGCCGGGCACTGCAAACTCTTTAGCGGCGTGGCGCCGGCGCGATGGTCGCCAATTCCGGCGGCAGCGTGAAGCGCACGTCCTCGCGGATCAAGTCCAGGTCGCGCTGATCCGTGAAGCCGAATTCCGCCAGCCGTTCGCTGACTTGCTCCACGAGGACTTCCGGAGCGGACGCACCCGCGGTCAAGCCCACGCGGGAAACGCCTTCGAGCCACTGCACATCGATGTCCCTGGCCGAGTCGATCAGTTGCGCCTTGACGCCGCTACGCTGGGCGACTTCCACGAGGCGATTGGAATTCGAGCTGTTCGGCGAACCCACCACCAGGATCAGATCGACGTCCTTGGCCACCTGCTCGACCGCTTCCTGGCGGTTCTGCGTGGCGTAGCAAATGTCGTCGCTGGCAGGACCCTGGATGAAGGGGAACTTCTGGCGCAGCCGCGCCACAATTTCCTGCGTGTCGTAAAGGCTCAGTGTCGTTTGCGTGAGGAACGAGAGCTTGTCGGGGTCATTGACTTCGAGAGCATCCACGGCGGCGACGGAGTCCACCACGATGGTACGGTCCGGCGCTTCGCCCGAGGTGCCGACGATCTCCTGATGGTCGCGATGGCCGATCAGAATAATGGTGCGCTTTTCGCGGGCAAACTTCAGCGCCTCGAGGTGCACTTTGGTCACCAGCGGGCAGGTGGCATCAATCACTTTCAGCGCGCGCGACTTGGCTTCATCGCGGACCGTCGGCGGAACGCCGTGGGCGCTGAAAACCAGGACGGCACCGTGCGGCACTTCCTCGATGGCTTCGACGAAAATCGCGCCGCGCCGGCGCAATTGCTGCACAACGTAGGTGTTATGGACGATCTCGTGATGCACATATACCGGCGCGCCATAGGCTTCCAGCGCAAGCTCGACGATATCCACCGCGCGCACTACTCCGGCGCAGAAACCCCGCGGCCTTACCCTCAGCAATACTTTTCCATTCGTAGCAGTCGGCATTGTGGTCCTAAATATATGATTTCCGAAGACTCTATCATACCTTACGCCGCGCCCCGCCCGCATCCCGTTTCCTTGTTTAGCATATCCCGGATCAGCGCATGACCAAATTGGTGCTCGCTGAACTAGTGGGTTGCACTTAGAATGCAGCCACTATGGCGGCAGAAATGATGGTTACGCTGGTGACGCTGGAAGGGCGGCACGTGCGGCTGGAGCCGCTGGCGAAGGCGCATTTGGCGGGACTCGTTGAGGTAGGCCTAGATGAGGAATTGTGGCGGTGGATCCCCACGCAGGTACGAACGGCTGAGGAGATGGCGGCGTACATCGAGACCGCACTCGGCGAGCAGGAACGGGGCACATCGCTGCCATTTGCGATCGTCGAGAAGGCCACGGGCCGAGCGATCGGAAGCACGCGTTACGGCAATATCGACCGCACGCATCATCGCGTGGAGATTGGCTGGACGTGGGTGGCGCGCGAGTGGCAGCGCACGGCCATGAATACGGAAGCGAAGTACCTGCTGCTGAGGCACGCTTTCGAAACGCTGGGCTGCCTGCGCGTGGAGTTAAAGACGGATTCGTTGAACGAGCGCTCGCGCGCGGCGATCCTGCGCATTGGGGCGCGGGAAGAGGGCATCTTCCGCAACCACATGATTACGGCGAGCGGGCGCATCCGGCATACGGTTTATTTCAGCATTATCGATTCCGAGTGGCTGGCGGTGAAAGCGCGCCTCGAAACGGCGCTAAACTCCTGCAAGCACTAGAGCCAGTCGGGCCGGCGTGATGCCCTACCTTCTTCGCAACGGCTGGCCCTTAGGTCAGCCTCCCAACGCCGCCAACTAAGGTAAGATTCCTTTCAGGAACCAGGTGATTCCTTTCCTGGTTTCTTGAGAGCCGGTCTGGCCGCGAAAAGATTCCGGGGCTAAACGAGAGCCTGCGCGGCGAATGATGAGTTTGCGGAAGGTCTTCCGCGACTCGCGGACTTCCTCTTGGGAGAAGAGCTTGTCCACGCCCGACAATCCGATGAACCGCCGGCGCAGCGAGCGCGTGATGCTGCAGATGAAGATCACGGTGATCGCGGATGACGTCGAGCACAAGCCACGGCGGGAAGAAGCGCTGACGCTGATCGTCAACGCTCATGGCGGGCTGCTGAAGTTGCAGATGGGTGTGCACGTCGGCCAGCCCATGCAGCTAGTGAACCCGAGAAACAAGGTTGAACAGTCTTGTCGCGTCGTCCGCGTGGAGGATACGACGCCGGAATATTTTTCCGTGGCCTTCGAGTTCGATCAACCGAACCCCAAGTTCTGGCCGGTCGTTTTTCCGCCCTCGGATTGGGATCCTCAGCGCGCCTGATACTGCGCCAGGACGACTAAGCGGCCCGAAATTACCTTCTTCCCCTTTTTTACCCGCCGGCGCACATCCGATTGACGGCCGCAACTCTTCCAAGAATTCAGGGTTGAATAAAAATAGGGACGGTGTCCGCTTGGGAGGACGCTTCGATGAAGTATCGGATGAATGGCATTGGAAGGTCGCCGCTATTCGCGGCATCGATTTTGATATGCGGACTGCTGCTCGCAGGTTGCGACGATCACGTCACCGTGATTCGCGATCTGGATATCCCCCTGGTAAAGGGGAGCACCTGGGCCTGGAAGCCTGTCGCGCCGCCCAAGGACGCGGACCGGCGCCCCGTCGTCTCGCGCGACGTGATCTCGCGAGGAGAAACCATCGCGCGCGAACCCGGCGCCAACAATGAAATCGTTCGCCAGCGCATCCGCACGGCGATCGAGCAAACACTTTCATCCAAGGGGTTGCGGCAAGTCAGCGACCCGCGAGACGCGGAGTTCCTGGTGGACTATCAGGTCGCGGTGCGGCGGCACGACATTAAGGTGCGGCGCG
>JBGQEW010000068.1:0-13377 GCA_041496565.1 Terriglobia bacterium
CCAGGTCCCACGGATTGTTCGTGCGGCCGTACAGCAGGTTGTCGGTCTCATAGGCCATCAGGAATTCCGGTGTGTTGGTATTGCCGAGCACGACGGCGCCGGCGGCGCGCAGGCGTGTGACCAGCGGCGCGTCCGACTCCGCAACAATTCCGGCGCGCAGGCGCGTTCCTGACTCGCAGCGAAATCCGGCCACGTCGATCGAGCTCTTGATCGTGATGGGGACGCCGTGCAAAGGGCCGAGCGCTTTGCCGCGCATCGTTGCAGACTCCGCCCGCTTCGCCTGCTGCCGCGCGCCTTCCGCGTCCACGGTGACGAAGGCGTTGATTCTCGGATTCACGCGCTCGATTCGCCGCAGATGCGCTTCCGTCAATTCGACCGGCGAGATTTCCTTGGCCCGGATGCGTCGGGCCATTTCCGTTGCGGAAAGCGAAGTCAGCTCAGCCATGAAATCCCCCGAGACGAAAGCGAATTCGCGAGTCTATCACGCGTCCATTTGGATGCAGCCTCGTTGGATGAGGAATAGTATTTTCAAAGTATTGACTTGCCTCCGGCCGGAGGAGAGAATTTCCAGTTCCGAAGCAGGCAAGCCTCATCCGGTGGGGATCCGTCGGGCAATTTACATGAGCCTCGACGAAACGAAAATGAAGCGACTGCGCTCCAGCCTACTCGTCATTCTGTTTCTTTCGGCAGTTTATTTGTTCGCCTGGCCCTCGCCGACGCTCTTCTACGCCGGAATCGACCTCGTTCACGTGTTGTTTGGCGTCTTGCTGACTGCGGTCATTCTTTTGACGTTTCGCAAACTTTTCCAGGGCGCCACTTTCGTCCCGGGCGCGGGATGGGCCCTGCTCATTCTCGGCGCAGGGCTGGGCGTGGCTCTGATTTTCACGGGCGGCAGGCGGGAGGAATGGTACCTGCTTTACGCGCACATCCTCGCGTGCCTGGCGGGAGTGACGCTGCTCGCGGCGGACTGGGCCGGAAAGCGGGGCTGGCTGGGCGGGAGCGCCGTGGCTGCGTTTGCGCGCTGCGCCGTTTTTATTCTCGCCGTGGCGTTGCTCGCCGGCGGTGCGTGGTGGCTGCGTACGGTGCCGTGGCAGCGCGCGCACCAAATCAGCAACCCCGGCATCGCCCCGGCGAGCGCGGACAACGAAGGCGACGGCCCGCACGGGCCGTTCTTCCCCAGCTCGGCGCAAACGCGCGACGGCAAACTAATTCCTTCGAATTACTTTATGGAATCGGATGCGTGCCAGCGATGCCACTCCGACATTTATAAGGAATGGAACAGCTCCGCGCACCATTTTTCCTCGTTCAACAACCAGTGGTACCGCAAGAGCATCGAGTACATGCAGGACGTCGCGGGCGTGAAGCCGTCGAAATGGTGCGGCGGGTGCCACGATCCATCGTTGATCTTCAGCGGCATGATGGACACGCCGATTAGGCAAATTGTGAATACGCCGGCGGCGCAGGCCGGGCTCGGCTGCATGATGTGCCACTCGATTTCGGACGTGAAGAGCACGATGGGCCAGGGCGATTATTTCCTGGAATATCCGGAGCTGCACAAATTGGCGGAAACCAAGAATCCGATCGTGCGGCGCCTCCATGATTTCATGGTCGAACTCAATCCGGAGCCGCACCGCCGCGTTTTCCTGAAGCCCTTCATGCGCACGGCGACGGCCGATTTCTGCTCCACTTGCCACAAGGTGCACCTTGACGTACCGGTGAACCATTACCGTTGGACGCGCGGCTTCAACGAATACGACAACTGGCAAGCCAGCGGCGTATCGGGTGAAGGCGCGCGGTCGTTTTACTATCCCGCGAAGCCGCAGAACTGCGCCGATTGCCACATGCCGCTCACACGCTCGGCGGATGCAGGCAACATCAACGGCTTCATTCATTCGCATCGCTTCCCCGGAGCCAACACCGCGTTGCCGTTTCAAAACGGCGATGCCGATCAGCTTGCCGCGACCGAGCAATTCCTCAAGGACAATATCGTGAGCGTGGACCTGTTCGCGATTTCTCCCGATCGCGCCCCGGCACCGGTCGAAGGGGGGCAGGTGCTGGGCCCCGCCTTCGAGACCACGTTCGCAGTCGGCGAAGAGGCGGAGTTGAAGACGCCGATTGGGGCCACGGCGGAAGCTCCGCCGGTGACGGCGCCGCTCAATCGCGCGGATGCTGCCGTGCGCCGCGGCGACACCGTGCGTGTGGACGCCGTGGTGCGCACTCGCAAGGTCGGCCACTTCTTCCCTGGCGGCACCGTGGACGCGTTCGACGTGTGGCTCGAGCTGAAGGCCACCGACGACAAGGGTCAAACGCTTTTCTGGAGCGGGATGGTCGAGGACGACGGAAAAGGGCCGGTCGAGCCGGGCGCGCATTTCTATCGCTCGTTGCTGATCGACGCGCACGGAAATCAAATCAACAAGCGCAACGCCTGGGCCGCGCGCGCCGTCGTTTACGTGCATCTGATTCCGCCCGGCGCGGCCGACACGGTTCACTACCGCCTGCGCATTCCGCCGAACGCGGGCAATCTGATTCATCTCGAAGCCAAGCTGCACTACCGCAAGTTCTCGTGGTGGAACACGCAGTTTTCCTTCGCGGGTGAGCTTGCCCCGAATCAGCCGCAGGCGGAGCATTCGCCCGATTTCGACGACCGGCGTTGGATTTTCAACGGCGATACGTCCGGCGTTTCCGGAAAATTCAAACAAATTCCCGATCTGCCGATTCTCACGCTGGCGGAGGATCAAGCCACTTTGCGTGTGCTTCCGGCGAACGCGCCGGAGCCAGAGCCGCGCGTCGTCCTGAATGCCGAAGATTGGACCCGTTGGAACGATTACGGCATCGGCTTGCTGCTGCAAGGCGACTTGAAGGGCGCCGAAGCGGCGTTCCGGAAAATCACCGAAATCGATCCGAAGAATCCCGACGGCTGGGTGAACATCGGCCGCGTTTATGTTCAGGAAGGAAACCTGCCAGCGGCGAAAGAGGTGCTCGAGCGCGCGCTGGCGCTCAGCCCCAACCTGGCGCGCGCGCATTTCTTCTACGCGAAGGCGCTGCGCAACGAAGGGCGCTACGATGACGCTATCGTGCACCTGCGAGCCGTGCTCGCGCAATATCCGCGCGATCGCGTGGCGCGCAACGAGCTGGGCCGCATTTTCTTTCTGAAGCGGCAGTATCCCGATGCGATTCGGGAATTCGACGCCACAGTTGCGATTGATCCGGAAGATCTCGAAGCGAATTACAATCTGATGCTGTGCTACAGCGGCCTGCGGCAGGAAGACCGCGCGAAGGCGTATCAGTCGCGCTATCTCCGCTTCAAGGCCGATGAAGCCTCGCAGGCCATCACCGGCCCGTATCGCAGCAGCCATCCGGAAGACAACGTGGAGCGGCAGCCAATCCACGAGCACGTCTCGGTTCCGCTCGACACCCCGCCCGCAAAGCGGGTAGCCTCACGGGTGCCGCGCGCCAAGGCTGCCGACTGATGCTCCCTCGCAAACCCCTGGGACTATTTTTCCTGCTCTTCGTTGCCACGGTGACAGCGTTTTCCGTGCCGGCCGTTGACCGCGCACCGGGAATTCACTTCGAAGACATCACGCGCGCCGCCGGCCTGCGCTTCGTGCACAACAATGGCGCCTTTGGGAAAAAATATCTGCCGGAAACGATGGGGCCCGGCGCCGCGTTTCTCGATTACGACCACGACGGCTGGCAGGACATTTTTCTCGTCAACGGCATGGACTGGCCCGGACATGCGAAGCGGCATTCGACCCCGGCGCTCTATCACAACAATCACGACGGCACGTTCACCGACGTGACGCAGAAGGCGGGGCTTGCGGTCGAGCTTTACGGCATGGGCGTGGCCGTGGGCGACTACGATAACGACGGCTACGACGACCTCTTCGTCACCGCGCTCGGCCAAAGCCATCTCTATCACAACAACGGCAACGGCACGTTCACCGACACGACGAAACAGGCCGGCCTTTGGGGTCCGAACGAATTCAGCACCAGCGCCGCGTGGGTGGACTACGACCGCGACGGCCGCCTGGATTTGATCGTCGCCAACTACGTCCAATGGTCGCTCGACAAGGACCTCTATTGCACGCTGGACGGAAAAGTGAAATCGTATTGCACGCCGGAATCGTACAAAGGCACGTCGCTCCGCCTGTGGCACAACAACGGCGACGGGACGTTCACCGACGACACGCGCAAAGCCGGCCTCTACGACACGACGTCGAAGAGCCTGGGCGTCGCCATCCTCGACGCCAACCAGGACGGCTGGCCGGACATCGTCATCGCCAACGACACGCAACCGAACAAGCTCTACCTCAACAACGGCAAAGGCGCGTTCACGGAAAGGGGCGTGCTCGCCGGCATCGGCTTCAGCGAAGAAGGCATCGCGCGCGCCGGAATGGGCATCGACGCGGCCGATTACGATCGCTCGGGCTTTCCGAGCATCGTGATCTCGAATTTCTCGAATCAGATGCTGGCGCTCTATCACAACGAGAAAAACGGCTTGTTCGTGGACGAAGCGCCGCAAACCGAAGTCGGCCGCAAGAGTTTGCTCACGCTCGGCTTCGGCTGCTTCTTCTTCGATTACGATCTCGACGGATGGCTGGATATTTTCGTCGCCGACGGTCACATCGAGGAGAGCATCGAGCACGTCCAGCAGCAAGTCCGCTTCGCGGAGCCGCCGCACCTGTTCCGCAACACGGGCGGCGGAAATTTCGAAGAGGTCACCGCGCAAATGGGCGCGGACTTCGGCAAGCCACGCGTGGCCCGTGGCGCGGCTTACGCGGACATCGATAACGACGGCGCCCTAGACCTGCTGCTCACCACCAACGCCGGGCCGGCGCTGCTCTTCCGCAACCTAGGCGGCACGAACCACAGCCTGCGCATCAAGCTTGCCGGCACGCGCTCAAACCGCGACGGCATCGGCGCCGTCGTGCGCGTCTCGGCGGGAAGCGATGCCGAGTCGCGGATGCTGCGCAGCGGCTCGAGCTACCTTTCATCGAGCGAACTGGTGCTGACGTTTGGGCTTGGCGCGCGCACGCAGGCGGATTCGATCGAGGTTTACTGGCCCAGCGGCCAAGTGGATCGGCTTTCGAAAATTGCCGCCGATCAAATCATCACCGTGAAAGAGGGTCAGGGACTGGTCGCTTCCCTGCCGCTGCGGAAACGTGGATCCTGATGAGCGCACGAAAAGTGAGAATGCTTGTCGGCATAGCCGCGTTCGCCGCGCTCGGCTGGATCGCCATCGCGCCCGCGCTGACTGGCCGGTCCGGCGCCCAGGAGCGAGCGAAGCCGTCTCCCGCGGGGGAAAGCGCGGCACTGAAAGCTCAGGAAGCAGTGCGGCTGAACAACCTCGGCGTCGCGGTGATGAACCGCCAGGAAATGGAACGGGCGCTCAAGTATTTCGAGCAAGCGGTTGAGCTTGATCCGCCATTCTTCGCCGCGCGGCTCAATCAGGGTATCGCGCTGCTCAACCTCCAGCGCTTCGAACCCGCGCGCAAGATTTTGGCCGAAGCGGCACAGAGAGACCCGAAAAGCGCGCGGGCCTGGTTCAATCTCGGCCTGCTTGACAAGACAACGAACGAATTGCAGCCGGCCATCGAGGCCTTCGAGCGCGCCGCCGCCATCGACCCTTCGGACCCGGAGACGCAATATTTTCTCGGCGTCCTGCACGCGCAGCTTCACGAGTACGACAAGGCCATCGCCGCTTTCCAGCGCGCCATTGCGCTCAATCCGTTCCATGTGTCCGCTGAGTTCGGCCTCGCGCAGGCGTACCAGCGCAGCGGAGACGCTGCATCGGCGAAAGAGCACCTCGCGCGCTTTCAGTCTCTCACGCAAGAAAAACTCGGGGCGCCGCTCAGCCTCATCTATGGCGAGCAAGGAAAATATTCGCTCGCGGAGCAGACGACTCCGGCGCTCGCACCCGTGCCGCCGCCCATTCCCGTCCATTTTGAAGTGGCCACCGAACAGGCGGGGTTGCCTTCGCGCCGATCCTCCAGCGCGCCCCCCAATCCGGAATCTGCCGCGGCCTTCCTCGGCTCAGGCGCTTGCGTTCTTGACTACGATGGCAATGGAAAGCCCGACCTGTTCTTGGTGAATGCCGAGGGCAACGGCGCCTCAGCGCTCGAGCGCAATGCCGGCAATGGCCGCTTCGTGAATGTGACGCGGGCTGCAGCCATGGAAATCCATGGCCAATGGATGGGCTGCGCGGCGGGCGATTACGACAGCGACGGGCACACCGATCTGGCCGTTAGCTTCAAGAGCGGAATCCGGCTGTTCCACAATGAAGGAAACGGCACATTCAAAGATGTAACGGAAGCGGCGGGCATTCACATGGACGGTTTGGCGATGGGCCTGACGTTTGTGGACTACGATCACGACGGCGATCTCGATCTCTACGTCACGCGCTTCCCGGATTTTCCACTCGCAAGTGTTGACAACTTCGCGGTTCCCGCCAGTGCGCACCCGACGACAAATATGCTGTGGCGGAACAACGGCAACGGGACATTTACGGACTGGACCGCGCAGACGGGCACCGGCGATTTGCCCGCGAGCGTGGGCGCGATAGCGAGCGACATCAACAACGACCGCGCGGTGGACTTGGTCGTCACCGGCTGGCGGAAACATCCCGCGATTTTCCTGAATCCGCGCGAGGGCCAGTTCAAGCTCATCGAACCGTTCATGGCATCTACGGCCGCGCCGGCGGCCGGTGTGGTCGCGCTCGATTTCAATAAAGACAATTGGATGGACCTCGCGTTCACGCACTGGGGCGAGCCGGGGCTTAGCCTGTGGCGCAATGTCGAGGGCAAGAAATTCGAGCCGGTGATGCTGCCGAAACTCGATTGGACGACCGGCTGGGGCATCGCGGCGTTCGACTATGACAATGATGGCTGGATGGACCTCGTCGCCGTCGGTGAAAATGCGCAGGGCGGGCAGATCGTCCTGCTGCGCAACGAAGGCCCGGCGGGATTTCGCGACGTCACGAAAGAAACCGGCCTCGACAAAGTGAAGCTGGCAAATCCGCGCGCGGTTATTGCGTTCGACTACGATGGCGATGGCGCGACCGACTTGCTCATCACGCAGAACGGCGGGCCGCCCGTCCTGCTGCGGAACGTGGGCGGCAATCGCAACCATTGGATGCAGCTCAACCTCACCGGCGCGCACGACAACAAGAGCGGCATCGGCACGAAGGTGGAAGTCTTTGCCGGCGCGCTCCAGCAGAAATGGGAAGTCGTCAGCGCATCGGGCTACCTGGGTCAGGGCGCAGCACAAGTCACCGCCGGTCTGGGTTCTGCGCGCGAAGCGGACGTCGTGCGGATGCTCTGGCCAAGCGGAGTGCTGCAGGACGAAGTGCAGCTCGCCGCGGGAAAAACTCACGACATCACGGAAATTGACCGCCGCGGCAGCTCCTGTCCCATCGTGTTCGTTTGGAACGGCAGCCGTTATGAATTTCTCGCCGACATGATCGGCCCCGGCATCGTCGGCCACTGGATCGGGCCCGGCCAGCGGAACGTCCCCGACCCGAACGAATATTTGAAAGTGGACGGCGCGAGCGTGCGCCCGCGCAATGGCCGGATCAGCTTCCGCATGCTCGAACCGATGGAGGAGCTCGATTATCTCGACCAGGTGCGCTTGCTCGCGGTAGATCATCCCGCGGACGTCGAGGTGTATCCGAACGAATATTTTGCCAGCAATCCGCCGTTCCCCGAATTCAAGGTGATTGCCAGCCGAGGCGCGCATCTGCCCCTGGGCGCGTGGGACGATCACGGCCGTGACGTCCTGCCGCTGCTCGCGCAGCGCGATCATCGCTACGTGGTGGATTTCCCCGGCGCGGCGTTCCAGGGCTTCGCCGGGATGCACCGCCTCGAGCTCGACCTGGGCGAATGGAACGCTGCGCAACCGCTGCGGCTGCTGCTCGACGGCTTCACAGATTACTTCACCGCGAATTCGATGTACGCGGCGTGGCAGGCCGGCGTCCAGCCGGTGGCACCTTACGTGGAGGCGCTCGATGCGTCGGGCCGCTGGCGGCGCGTCGTGGACGACATGGGCTTCCCCGCCGGGCTCGCGCGAACCATGGTCGCAGACCTGACCGGCCGGCTCCCCGCGGGCACTCGGCGCATTCGCATCGTGACGAACCTCAAGATTTATTGGGACCGCGTGCGCATCGACAATTCCGCGCCCGATCTCGCCTTCCGGCTGCACGAGCTGCCGCTTGCGGGCGCGAGGCTGGATTTCCGCGGCTATCCGCGCGTCATCGAAGGCCATCCGCTGAACGACATCCGCTACGTTTACGAGGACGTGAGTCCGACGGGCCCCTACACGCGCCAGGCGGGAAACTACACGCGCTATGGCGACGTCCGCGCGTTGGTTCGCGCCTCCGACAACGAATACGTGATCTACGGCTCAGGAGATGAAGTGCAGGTGGAATTCGATTCCGCCGGCCTGCCGCCTCTCCCCGCCGGATGGACGCGCGATTATTTCTTCTATGCCGACGGATTTGCCAAGGACATGGACTTCTACGCCGCCCACGGCGACACGGTGGACCCGCTTCCCTTCCACACGCTGGTGCCGTATCCCTATCCGCCGGGGACGGCATACCCCGAGGACCCGAAGCATCTCGATTATCTGCTGCGCTACAACACGCGGCCTGTTTCCGGCCCTGCGGGCGCGAGCTTTCAGTTCCATTATCCGCAGAAGCCTCAGCGATAGCGGGCCACCGCTGCTTTCCTGTCCGGCTCGACGGCTTTCCTATCGGCAGATACGGCAAATGCCCGTGCCGATTCACCGTCCGGCGATTTCGAGAAACGCTTCCGAGAGATCTTAGTCAATCTCAGTGGTTCCCAGTGTGCGAAAGCTTCAGGCCACTTCCGACCAAACGGCAGCGAGTCCCCCTTCCGCGTAGAGATTCCTGCATCGGCCCAGATCAAGCCCGCCCGTGTGCTGAAAGTGCGGCAAGTCTTTGAACGATTTCCAATCTCCTCCCCATTCCAGGCCGAGCGACTTGCCGGCCTTGGCCGCAGCGGCCCACCCGGGGTGGTTGGTGTCCCAATCCGCTTTGCCGATGGAGTCAAGCACGACAATATCTACCGCCAAGCCGAAGTTGTGGTAACTCTGCCCTCCCTTTGCATTCGTAACGATGGACTGCTTTCCGATCGGTGGCGAGGTGCGCCCTTTGGAGTAGAGCGCATCTTGTTCCTCCCATGTACGCAATCCTTGGGTAATCAGGATCTCGGTTCCGCCCTGTGCCAGCAGTTCGACCATGGCTTTGGCTCGAGCGGCAAGCGCGGGGTGGACCTTCGCGAGGCGTTGTTCGTTCAACAATCCGAGCCGTGACCCTGGCAGGCTGGCTGGTGGGACGCGAACAGCTACTGTTTCTGCGAACTCCGATGCCGCGTCCGGAATCTCCAGTTCCGTGCCCACTGGAATCATGTCCACTCGAGTGAGATGGTTGGCGACTGCGATCAGGGGATACTTCCGAGCGTCTCCGAGAAAACGCTTGGCGATGGAACTCAAGGAGTCTCCCGCCTTTAGCGTGTACTTCATATAAACCTCCTGCAGATTTCATGCACTCTTGGGTCAACTTCCAGTGCGCCTCGCGAGCTCAATTGTGTTGTTGCACAAGGCCTCCGCGCATGGAGAAGAACCACGACTAAGGTAATTTGCGGCGCATATTACCACATAATAGAAGTAGATAAGTTGCTAACTATTTCTTTTCCGTTGCTGCGGCTGCTCATGAATTGCTGGTCCGACAGGCTCCGGAGATGGAGATCGCCAACCATTTGTTAAACATCGAGTGCGACAGGATGGGGTTGGATTTTCACCTGCAGCATCCCGAACTGCTCCTGCTTATTGTGCGTGCCCTGCACGCCATCGATGTAAATCCGCAGCTTTCGACATCACCCTCCATGGGGCCCGCCCGGGCAGCGGCCTTCGCTTGATTCCAGCCTTCGAGAATGCTAACTTCAGCTTTTCCAAAAGCCTAAGCAGCCGCGCCTGTTTCCAATGGGACCAGTCGAGCCAATCCAATCCGACCGCGCAGTCTCGTCACACCCTTTCGCCGGGGCAGACCGTCTGCCTGCGGCGACGTTTTGGAGAGTGGAGGGCAGCCTCCTCAACCTGACCGCCGTGCGCCCGGTGGGCTTCTTCGCCTGGAATGCGCAGAGTTTTCTTGAACGCTGGGCGCGCCGCGGGACGATGGGAGTGCTCGCCGTTCTGCGGCCGTTCCTCTATCTGACGCATCGCGTGTTTGCGACGCGGGTCCTGCATGCGGTGTTGCGCCGAGTCAGCCAGGACCGGCTCGACCTCCTCGGCGAGGAATACTGCCAATACGTCCTGACGCCCCGGCTGAAACAGGCCGGCGTCGAGAAATTGAAGAAGGCGATGGCTGCCGGGCCGGTGATTCTGGTCAGCCAGGGCCTGGAACACATCATGCGGCCGCTCGCGGAGCATCTGGGCGTCGAGATGCTCATCTGCAATCGGTTGGAGTTCCAGGACGGCCTCGCCACCGGCCGCCTACTCGAGCCGATCATTCGGCCACGCGGCCCCTTTGCTCTCCTGCTCGACACCGCAGCGGACGGACGCGTTCCCCAGGAAAGGTTGGCGCGCATTCTGGGCTTCGCGGACCATCCGGAAATCCTGACTGGCGCCATCCGCCCGGCGCGGCGAGCGATTCCAAGGATTCAGCGGCCCGTCGTGCACTTCCGCGCGCGAACCCAGATTCCGCGGCTCTCGGTGCGGGAATCGCTCGCGAGAAAGAATATCCTGCTCGTTGGCGCCACCGGGTTCATCGGCAAAGTGTGGCTCGCCAATTTGCTCACCGACTTGCCCGAGGTCGGCAAGGTCTATTTGCTCATCCGGCGAAATCGTTCCACCACGGCCCTGCAGCGCTTCGAGCGGATTGTGCAGGAATCGCCGGTATTCGACCCGCTTTTTGCGAGGTACGGCGACCGGCTCGGCGATTTCCTGAGTCGGCGCGTCGAGGTGGTGGACGGCGACGGCGCGAAGCCGGACTTGGGGTTCGACCCGAAGACCAAGGCTCGCCTGGCGCGCTCGCTGGATTTGATCGTCAACAGCTCCGGGCTGACCGATTTCAATCCCGACTTGCGCGACGGGCTCGCCGCCAACGTGGATGCGATCGCGCACCTGCTCGGCTTTCTGCGGGAGTGCGACCACGCCGCGCTGCTGCATCTTTCCACCTGCTACGTCGCCGGCGCTCGCGATGGGCGAATCTTCGAAGAGCTGCAGCCCAACTACACCCCCGCCGGGATTTCGGGATTCGACGCCGAGCAGGAATGGCAGGCGCTGCGCGGACTCACGCGCAGAATGGAAGCGCAGTCGGAAAGCGCCAAAGTCCTGGAGGAGCTCCGCCGCCAGGCTGTCGAAAAACAACACGCCGCCAAGGATCTTCAAGGCGTGGCTCTCGAAAACCAAATCCGCAAGAATCGCTTCCGCTGGCTGCGAAACACGCTGACCGAAGCGGGCACGCGCCGAGCGCAGGAACTCGGCTGGTCGAACACCTACACATTGACGAAGGGCCTGGCCGAGTCGCTGATTCAAACCCGAGGCGCCGGGCTGCCGATCGCAATTGTTCGCCCCGCGATTGTTGAGTCCTCGGTCGAACAACCATTCCGCGGCTGGAACGAGGGCATCAACACTTCGGCGTCACTTTCCTATCTGCTCGGCACCTATTTCCGCCAGCTCCCAACGAACGAGCGCAAGTGCCTCGACTTGATTCCCGTGGACATGGTCTGCCGCGGCATGACGCTGATCGCCGCCGCGCTCGTCGAGCGCCGCCACGAACCGGTCTACCAGCTTGCCACTTCGGTCGCCAACCCTTGTGACATGCGCCGTTCGATCGAGCTGACCAGCCTGGCGCACCGAAAATTCTATCGCGGGCAAAATGGCTTCCACCACTGGCTGCGCTTACGGTTCGATGCCATCCCGGTCTCGAAATCGCGCTACCTGAAGCTTTCGGCTCCGGCGCAGAAGGCTTTCGTGCAAGCCATCAACCGCAGCGTGGTCTCGACGATGCCGTTCGTCCGGCGACCGCTTGAGCGGCGCGAGCGCGAGCTCGAGCGCCTGATCAAGCTGATCGACCTGTTCGAGCCGTTTATTCTCCACAACGACCACGTGTTCGAGGCTGAAAACGTCGAGCGGCTTTCCGCGGCGCTCCCGGAGAGCGAGCGCGCGACATTTGGCTACGATGCCCGCTCGATCGATTGGTGGGACTACTGGATCAACGTGCACATTCCGGCGCTGCGCAAGTGGTGCTATCCTCTCATCGAAGGTCGTCCGCTGGAGCCCCGGCCCCGCCGTGAAGTTACCCTGTCCGCCGAGACGGCGGAGTCCGGCGAGGAAGCTCGCCGGGCCGCTCCGGCATCGACGTCCTGAAGACCCGACCGCCGTGGCCATCTTCCTCACGGGATCAACCGGATACATCGGTGCACACGTCGCCGCGAACCTGCTGGGAAACTCCGCCGAGCCGCTCAATCTGCTGGTCCGCGCTCACAACGAGCAGGAAGCGCGCGAGCGCCTGTGGCGTTCTTTTCAACTTCACATGGAATTCCCGTTTTTCCGCGACGCTCTCGATTCTCGAATCCACATTTTCCGCGGTGACCTGACGAGTGAGCGCTTCGGCCAGGATGCGGACGCCTATCAACGGCTCGTGCGCTCAACAGGTTCCATCCTTCATTGCGCCGCGTCGCTGAACCGCAAATCGGAGAAGAGCTGCTTGAATGTGAATCTGCGCGGCACGCTCGAGGTGGTTCAACTCGCCATGCGCGCGCGCGACGACCACGGTCTGCGCCGGTTCAGCCACGTCAGCACCGTCGCCGTCGCCGGTCAGCGCCACAACGAAGTGGTGACCGAGGACAAGTCCATCGAATGGGACCGGTCCGACTACGACCCCTACGCTCGCACAAAAAAATTCTGCGAGCACTTGATTCGCAAGCTGCTGCCGGAAGTGCCGCGGACGATTTTCCGCCCCAGCATCGTCCTCGGCGACAGCCGCCGTCCGGAGACGAATCAATTCGACATGGTGCGGGCGTTTGTTTTTCTTGCTGGACTTCCGGTGCTGCCATTCCGTCCCGCGGACAAACTTGACATTGTTCCCGTGGACTTCGTCGCCGACGCCATCGCCGCCCTGCACCTGAAGGAGAAGCCCGCATTCGAGACGTATCACCTGTCTTCCGGCGCCGCCTCGGAAACGTTCCACCAGGTCACTGACGCGCTCACCGCGGCGCAGGGCAAGCGCTCGCCCGTTTACATGCCCGGCCTCGAGCGCCCCTCGTCGCGCATGGTGAACGCGCTTGCCAATCGCTCGGGAAAAGTGGGCGGCGTCGCCACGCTGCTCAAAGTGTTCTTGCCGTATCTGGTGTGGAACAC
>JBGQEW010000069.1:0-12952 GCA_041496565.1 Terriglobia bacterium
CGAACTGCACGATCACGGTCACGTTCACGCCGACAAAAACAGGAACGGATAACGGCACCGTCACCATCACCGACAATGCCAGCGGCAGCCCCCATGCCGTCACTCTCACCGGCACGGGAACGGCGCCGGCGCCGGTGGTCAGCCTCTCGGCCCCGAGTCTGACCTTCGCCAACCAACAACTGAACACCCCCAGCACGGCGCAAGGGGTCACTTTGACAAATACGGGCAACGCTGTTCTGAATATCACCGGCATCGCGCTGACCGGCACCAACCCCGGTGACTACGCGCAGACGAATACTTGTGCGAGCACCCTGGCGGCCGGCGCCAACTGCACCATCAGCGTGACGTTCACGCCCACCGCCACCGGCACACGGACCGGGGCCATCACCATCACGGACAATGCCAGCGGCAGCCCCCACACGGTTGGATTGACCGGCAGCGGCGTCACGACCGTCGC
The DNA here is from genome assembly GCA_041496565.1 of Terriglobia bacterium. GTDB lineage: Bacteria > Acidobacteriota > Terriglobia > Acidiferrales > UBA7541 > JBGPTK01. Next base: position 458 of record JBGQEW010000069.1, read on the forward strand.
TCCAGCGGTCTCGCTCTCCGGCACGTCCTTGACGTTCGCGAGCCAACAGACGGGCACGACCAGCGCACCGCAGAGCGTCATGCTCACCAACACCGGTAGCGGAACGCTGAACATCACGAGTCTTGTCGCGAGCGGAGACTACGCGCAGACGAATACGTGCGGGACGACGGTGCTTTCTGGCGCGAACTGCGCCATCAGCGTCACCTTCACGCCCGCCGCCACAGGCACGAGGACGGGAGCCGTCACCATTACGGACAACGCCGGCGGAAGTCCACACGTGATCAACCTGACCGGCACGGGCACGGCCTCCGTGATCAAATATATTCAAAGCGCATCGGCCTCCAGCAGCAGCGCGACCTTGCTGAGCAAGGCGTTCAGCGCAGCGACCACGCAGAACAATCTGATCGTGGTCGGCGTTTACACCTGGGGAGGAACGGTATCGAGCGTCACCGATACCCTGGCCAACAGTTACGTCCTAGCCACCTCGGCCTCCACTCCGGCGGGCAACAAACTCTACGTGTTTTACGCGATGAACAAATCCTCCGGAGTGGATACGGTGACGGTGAACTTGTCGGGCGGGGGAGTGATGAGCGACATTCACGAATACGCCGGGCTCAGTACGACAACCCCGCTTGACCAAAGGCTAGTCTCCTTAGGGTCGGGTACGACGATCAACTCCGGCAGCGTGACGATTACGGCGCCCAATGAACTCCTTTTTGGCTACGCCGGCGTGGACGGGAATTCGGTGACCGGCCCCGGAGCAACCTTTACCCAGCGGGAAAATACAGGCAACGGGGAATTGAGCGAAGACAAAATCGTCTCGACTGCCGGGTCCTACAGCGCCACCGCCACCTGTCCTTCGACAACTTGGGCGGGGGCGATTGTGACCTTCGCAGGTGCCGGCACGACCCCGGCACCGACAGTGAGTCTTGCCCCGACCACCCTGACCTTTGCGAGCCAGCAGATCAGTACGACGAGCGCGCCGCAGAGCGTGACGCTGACGAACACAGGCAACGCGACATTGAACATCTCGAGCATCGTGCCGAGCGGGGATTATGCGGACACAACCACGTGCGGCGCGACGCTCGCTGCCAGCGCAAATTGCTCCATCAGCGTAACGTTTACTCCGACCGCCGCAGGGACACGCAACGGGGCCATCACAATAAACGACAACGCGTCGGGTGCGCCGCATACCGTTACTCTGTCCGGCGCGGGAACCTCGGGCCCAGCACCCGCAGTGAGCTTGTCAACAGCCAGCCTGAGCTTTGGCAGTCAATTGGTGGGCACAACCAGCGCGCCGCAGAGCGTGACGCTGACGAACACGGGCAACGCGACATTGAACATCTCGAGCATCGTGCCGAGCGGGGATTATGCGGACACGACCACGTGCGGCGCGACGCTCGCTGCCAGCGCAAACTGCACGATCAGCGTGACGTTTACTCCGACAACCACGGGGACGCGCAATGGCGCGATCACGATTACGGAAAACGCGAGCGGCAGCCCCCACACGATCACTTTGACCGGCAGCGGCACCTCCCCCACGGCTCCGGCCGTCACACTTTCGCCTACGAGCTTGACCTTCTCCTCGCGGACAGTGGGAACAACCAGCGGCTCGAAAAACGTGACGCTCAAGAACACAGGCAACGCAAGCCTGAGCATCACAAGCATCGTCGCGACCGGTGATTTTTCTCGGACGACTACTTGCGGCAGCTCGCTCTCCGCGGGCAGCAGTTGCACGATCAGCGTCAGGTTCAAGCCAACCGCGACGGGCACCCGCACGGGGGCCATCACGATCACGGACAACGCGACCAACAGTCCTCAAACGGTCAGCCTCTCTGGAACAGGGCGATAGTACTTCCGAGCTTCTTCGGCTTGTGTATTTGCAGCACGCTGGAGCCTGGGAGCTCCAGTTGGGGAAGCCAATCCTGAGGATAAAAGAGGTGAGACAGCTCCATGCCTCGGAGCCCGAAGGCTGACCGAGACCAAAGGCACCTTGTCGCGGCCAAGGCCGCCATGGCAAGAGCCTTTAAGCTGTTTTTAGACTGGTGGAAAAATTAGGCCGCCTGCCCCTTGGCTACCTCCTTCTGCATTGTCTCCTGCTTCGGCAGAGTGAGCTCGAGTACGCCATCCCTGAGCATCGCGGAGACTTTGCCCGGTGTGACTTCCGACGGCAAGTCGATTGCGCGGAGGATCTCGCTCGAACTGCGCTCTGAAATGATGTTGGTTGCCATTTTGTCGTCGCGTTGTGTTTCCTTCTTTCCGTAGATCAACACGCGCCGCGGCTCAACGCTGACCGAAAGCTCCTTGGGCGTGAAACCGGGAATTTCTGCGCGCAGAGTGAACGCGCTGTCCGACTCTTGTACTTCGATCGGCACCGGGCGCAGAAACTCGGCTTCCGCTTTCAGCCAATGCTCCACTTCGTGCCCGCAATCGCACCCGCTGCCTTCGAACATCTCATAGGCGCGGCGCGCGATGGCTCCCCAAATTTCATTCGCGCGATCGGCCAGTGTTTCCTGTTCGAGCTGCTTTACGGAAGCGTCGGCCTGGGCCGGCGGTGCTGCATAGGGCTGTACCTTCATGATCCCTCCCCTCCGAAGGAATGTGGCGATAGCTCGAGGTTGGACGTTCGAAAATACTTCCTGGCCCAGTTCCCGAGCCAGTGCCTAGCGTGGAGAATACTCTTACGCAGTCCGCAAATCAAAGCAGTAAGCGGTGTCATGTGCGCCTGTGACGAAACTCACACGGGGGGCGCCTTGAGGAGTCTGTTGCTGAGCTTTGGATGCAGAGCGATCCGCTCGATGTTTAACCGAGGGGAGCCGCGCGGGCATTTTTCTATTGGGCGCGTGACGTGCCGCGGACAAGAACCGCACGAAAAAAAGGGGCGGCAGCCCAGGTCGAACCGCCTCCTCTTCTCAACTCTTTCCTTGTGGTGTGAACGCTCGCGTTCCGCCTAGGGGCGCGGCTGCGCGATACTGCCTTGCTTGACGTAACCCGGGAATCCAGAAGAAGTTGCTCCGCGCGAAAAGTTGCGGCCGCCGGAAAGCCTGAGAGCCGGTACAATAGCGCCGGCCAAACTGCACCTGCCGCCACGAAACCATGCACCGCCACAAGCCGCCCGACGAAAAAGCTCGCCCTCCGGAGGTGACGCGCGAAGTCGTCCTCGCGCTGCTGGGGAAGACTGCCCAGCCGGTGAGCATTCGGGAAATTGCCCACACGCTTGGATTGCGGCATCACGGCCGGCGCGAACTGCAGAAGATTGTCCTGCGCCTCAAACGCAAAGGAGAAATTGAGGAAGCGCGTCCGGGCCGCTACCGGATGGCGGGTCACGGCCGTCGAGCAGAGAAGGCAGCGGTCCCTCTTACGCGGCCCGCAGGTGAAAAAGGATCGGGTGAAGGTCAGCCGTCAAGACCTGTGCGCGACCCCAACGCGATTCTCGGCCGGCTTGTGGCGCACCGCGACGGCTACGGTTTCGTCGTCCCCGCGGAGCCGGTGCCAGGGATGGAGGGCGACCTATTCATCGGGCGTGACCGGATGGGCGACGCGATGCACGGCGACCGCGTGCTTGCGCGCATCGAGCGACGCGGCCGCGATGGACGCGCGGAAGGACGCATCGTGCGCGTGCTGGATCGCGCGCACCCCACGATCGTGGGGCTGTTCCGTTACGGGCCGCGCGGCAATGTCGTGCTTCCCTATGACACTCGCCTGAGCCACGAAATCGTGATTCCACCGGGCGAAGAGCTGACGCCGGGGATGCGAGAAAAGCTGGGCGGAGTGGCCGGGCCTCGCACACGGCTACCCGAGCTCGACGGGGCGGTGGTCAATGTCGAGCTAACTCGTTTTCCCAAGGGAGGTGTGGCGCCAGCCGGGCGAGTAGTTGAAATCATCGGCCGGCCGGGTGAAATGGGGGTGGACGTCGAGATCATCATCCGCAAACATCACCTGCCCCATGTTTTTCCCGTGGATGTTCTTGCGGAGGCGCGCGCCGTCCCGCAACAGGTGAGCGAAGCCGAGTGCCACGGCCGGCGCGACTTTCGTAATCTGCCTATCGTGACCATTGACGGCGAGACGGCGAGAGACTTCGACGACGCGGTGCATGTGAGGCGGCTCGTCACTGGGAATTACGAACTCCAGGTGCACATCGCTGACGTGGCGAACTATGTTCGCCGCGATTCACTGCTCGACCGGGAAGCACGGCTCCGCGGAACGTCCGTTTATTTTCCGAACCGGGCCGTCCCGATGCTGCCCGAGGAGCTTTCAAACGGTATCTGCTCGCTCAATCCCAAGGTGGACCGGCTGGTCATGTCCGTCGTGATGGAAATTGACGACATTGGAAAGGTTCGGCACGCGGATTTCACGCCGGGAGTGATTTGTTCCGCCGAGCGAATGACGTACACCAACGTGAACAAAGTGCTTGAGGGCGACCCGGACATGGCGGCGCGCTACGCGAACCTGGCCGAACATTTTCGGCTCATGCGCGAGCTGGCACTGCTGCTGAATCAGCGACGCGTCGAGCGCGGCTCGATCGATTTCGATTTACCCGAGCCGGTCATCGAATTCGACGAGATGGGCCGCATGGTCGCCATTGTCCGCAGCGAGCGCAACATCGCCCATCGCCTCATCGAGGAATTCATGCTTGCGGCCAATGAAGCGGTTGCGCGCTATCTGGAAGGCCGTGCGGTCGGCTCACTTCATCGCGTCCACGAAAAGCCCGATCCGAAGAAAGTAATGGAATTCGAGGAGCTGGCGCATGCCTTTGGGTATTCCCTCGGCGTTGAAGACCTTGTCGAGCGGCGCGTGGCCGTGAGGCACGGCAGCGTGAAGGCCCCGGCGCGCAGGCCCCATTCCGGCCACGGCCGGATGCGTCCGATGACCGTGACGCTGCCCGCTGCGGATGAAATCGATATTCGCCCGCAGCATTACCAGAAGTTGACGCAAAAGATTGCGGGCAAGCCCGAGGAGCGCATCGTCTCCTTCCTCATGCTCCGCTCGCTCAAACAGGCGCGCTATGCAGTCGATCCGCTCGGACACTTTGCTCTGGCGGCAGATGAATACACCCATTTCACCTCGCCGATCCGCCGCTATCCTGATCTTATCGTGCACCGGGCGCTGAAATGGGCGCTCGACAATCCCGGCGCGGCGCCGCCGCATGCGCCGTCGAAGCGAGACGGAAAAGACCGCACCTCGGCTCCGCTCGGTCCTTATCGTCACGGCGAACTCGAAGCCATCGCCGTAGAATCATCGGAAGCGGAGCGCCGCGGCGATCTAGCCGAGCGCGAGTTGATGGATTGGAAGACGGCGCAGTACATGGAACAACATCTGGGCGAGGAGTATGACGCTCTGATTATTTCCGTCCAGAAGTTCGGATTTTTTGTCGAGCTGGTGGACATTTTTGTCGAAGGATTGGTGCCCATCGACCATCTCGAGGAGACCACCGGAGAGCGATGCTTCTACCGGGAACGCGACCAAACCATCGTGACCGACCGCGGACGCCGCAGTTTTCGGCTGGGCGACCGCGTTCGCGTCCGCGCGGACCGCATCGACCCGTTTCGCCTGCGAGTCGAGTTTGCGTTGCTCGCTGCGGCGCCCTGATTTTGTTTTCCGGCGCCAACCTGCCCTTTTCACGCGGCGGCGATTCCGGTAGTCTTTCGCTTTCCAGGGAGAAGACCAAGTGGCCATTCGCAAATGTCCGTACTGCCTGACGGTTGCGCCCGCGGGCGCGGTAGTGGCCTATTCCAACGATCTCGTGTGCGCCGGTTGCCAGAGGCCGCTCGAAATCGCGCCGATTAGCCGGGATCTCGCCGTAGCCGCCGGGCTCGCGGCGGGGGCGGCAATTTATTCCCTGGCGAGCAAGCACGCCGGTGGCGAGATGCTGGGTTGGCTGCTGCCGTTGGTGTATGGCTTTCTTGCGCTGAGCGTAGTTGCGCCGCTTGTCTTGATGCTCTCCGCCGATTTGCGTCTGAAGTCATTCGAAGCGCCGCCAGCCGCCGTTCATGAAGAGCCTGCGGCCGACCACGGCGCCCGCCACTAGCGCTTTCGGCGCGGCGAAACCAATAGTACGACCCACCGCGCCGTACCATTGACGAAGTATTGTCCTACGGCCACACTGGACTCGTGGCGCGGCATAGTGTACTTGTCGGTAAAGTCGTCAAGGTCGAATACCGCACCGCAGACCTTCAGTTGCCCGCAAGCGGCACCCTGGTGCATGATTCCGGAAAATCAATTTACATCGAAGAGCACTTCGTCCAGTGCGGGAAGCCAAAAACCCTGCGCGTGGGAATTCCTTATCAGTGCATCGTTCGGATTTCCGAGCGCCCGAATGAACTTGATGCTTCCTCTTCTTCCGCCGAAACGTCACAGCCAATTCCGCAACCTTCTCTTCGCACGAATTCTTAACAGAAACGCAGAGTGTTCCGCCGGATCCTAATCCTGCGACGAGGCAATTTCGCGCTTGCGGCCTGCCTGCCGGGTTATATTCGACGGTGTAAAGGGGGAACGGATGAAACCAACCGTTGGATTGATCGGGCTCGGCCTGATGGGCAAACCGATGGGGCGCAACCTGCTGAAGGCAGGCTTTCCGCTCGTGGTGTGGAACCGCACGCCAGAAAAGGCAGAGGAATTGGTCCGCCAAGGCGCGAAGTTGGCGGCGACGCCGAGAGATGCGGCGGCCGAGGCTGACGTGCTGATTACGATTGTCAGCGATCCGCCGGCGCTCGAACGGGTCTTGTGGGGAGGCAAAGACTCGCTGCCGGGAGCGCTCGCGGGCTTGCGCCCGGGGAGCGTGCTGATCGATTCGAGCACGGTTTCTCCGACCTTGGCTCGCCGGGTCGCCGCAGCCTGCGCGGAACGCGGAGCGGAATTCCTGGATGCGCCAGTGACGGGCGGCACTTGGGGGGCCGAAAAAGGCGAATTGGTTTTCATGGTCGGCGGAAAGAAAGAAGTGCTCGAGCGCGTCGAGCCGGTGCTGAACGCAGTGGGTAAGCGTTTCATTCTCTTGGGCAGTCATGGCGCGGGACAGACAGTGAAGCTGGCGACGAATGCAATTCTCGCACTCGAAGTGCAAGCGCTGGCGGAAGCAATCGCGCTGGTGACCAGCACGGGCGTGCCGGCGGAGCGCCTGATGGAAGTCATGCAATCGAGCATGGCGCGCGCGCCGGTGTTTGACGTGAAAGCGCCGGCGATCTTGGCCGGCAACTTCGCGCCCAGCTTCCCGTTGCGCCTGATGCTCAAGGACCTTGGATTGGCGCTGGAGCTCGCCGAGGAGAAGGGTGTCTCCCTACCCGCCACGACGGCCGCGCACACCACGTATAACGCGGTACAGTCGGCCGCCAAGGAAGATGTGGATTACGCCGCTGTCGCCCGATATTGGAAGAAGGACTGAGGCGGCAATTTAGATGTGACCGCGGCAGTCAGCCTGGCACAATCCGGCGGCAGAATGTGTTTGCCGAAGCGGTTCAAGGCAGGGCGGCGGCAGAGAAAAAGCCGACCGGCAAGTCGCGCGATGTGCGCAAGCCCGCGGGCGCATCCAGGATCACTGGAATCGTATTGACGACCACGGCGGCAGTGGCAATGTCACCGTGCGTGCCTCCAGGGATTGTCAGGCTGATGTTCGGCTCGCCCGTGAGTTCAATCGTGTCGGAAGATTGCTTGGCACCGACGTACATTTTCAGTTCTAGGTAAATCTTCTCCACGCCGCCGGCCAAGCCGCGAGCGATTTGGTGAACGCCGGCCACCTGGCCGGGCTCGACTTCGAGGAATTCCGTCTTCACGCGCTCCGTGGCGATGGCAGGCTCGATGGTTTCTTTGATTTCATCCACGGCAAAGCACATGCTATCGGCGATCATCGCGACCGATTCCGGCAGGCCGTGATGCTTGATCACGCCGGCAGCGACTTTTTCGCGAAATTCTTCCACCGTCATTCCCGCGCCAATTTTTTTTTGCAGCGGCAAACGGCGCTTCGAAGCATCTACAATCCGGACAGCCTTCGCGGAATCCACGCGCTGCGAAACCGACGCGAGCGTGAGGAGAAGCTTATCCATCACGAATCCTGGGTTGACGCCCGTGCCGACCAACGCCACTCCATCTTCTTTCGCGGCCGCATCGAGTTTCGCGGAGAGTTCCGGATGCTTGCGAAACGGGTACGCAAGCTCTTCACAGGTGGAGACGACGCAGCAGCCCGCGCCGAGGCAGGCCATGAGCTGCCCAGCCACATGCGTCAGATACGAGGAGGTCGAATGAATCACCGCGTCCACCGGACGATCGAGCACCTGTTTCGCATCGGCCGAGACAAGGATGCCCCAGGGAGCGTCCGGGGCGCCAACGACTTCTCCGAGATCGCGTCCCGCCTTGGCGGGGTCGGTATCAATCGCGCCGACGATTTCGAGCGCCTGCTTCTGCCGCATCAGCCGGACAATCGATGCGCCGATGGGCCCGACTCCATACTGTGCAACCCGAATTTTCTTTTTCACTTTTGGGCTCCGTTTCCCTGGAAGAAGAGCGAATATCATACAGCAATCAGCCCCTGAACCGGCCTCCGGGAAACATTCGGACGGGGCCTTGTCGGTTGCAGAGCGGCACCGCATAATGACGCGACGATCTCCCCGTGACTCCGCCGACCGCAACTCGCCCATCGCGCAGCGCCGTTCTCCGCGCATTGCTCCGCCTGAGCGCCGGCGTGCTGATCTTGGCGATGCTATTTCGGTTCTTGCCGCTGGGACAGGTGTGGGCGGCGATCGGCCGCCTGCCGGCGAATCTCTGGCTCCTGCTGCTGGCGGGATACTTGCTCGCGCATACCGTCGCGGTGAGCAAATGGAAGTTGATGGTGAACTCGGCCGGCGCGGGACTTGGCTTCGCGCAGGCGGCGCGATGTTACTTCGCAGGGCTCTTCAGCACACTGTTCCTGCCGTCCATCATCGGAGGCGACGTCGTTCGCGCGGGCCTGGCGCTCAAGATGGGTCGAAGCAAGGCGGGCGTGCTACTGGGCAGCCTGCTTGACCGTTTGCTGGACGTGGCGGCGCTCACGTCGTTGACGGTTTCGGGTGCGCTGCTTCTGCCGGGAACACTGAGCCCTGCGAGCCGGCGAGTCTTCGTGATTGTTGCGATCGCGTTCGGCGTCCTGGCCGTCCTATTGGCAGCGGTGGTGATCTTCCTTCCCGCACGGCGATTCTCGTTCCGGTGGCGACGAAGCCTGGTGCGATTGCGAGTGGCGTGGCGCTCTCTATCGCGACAGCCCCAGCGCGTTCTCGCAGCGCTCAGTCTCGGCGTAATTGTGCAAAGCGCATTCATTCTGTTGACTGCGCAAGTCGCGGCGGCGTGTGGGCTTCATCTGTCGCTTCGCGTCTGGTTTTTCGCCTGTCCGCTGGCGAAGTTTGCGGCGTTGGTGCCGCTCACTCAGGGCGGAATCGGCGTGCGGGAAGCAGCGCTCGCAGCGCTGCTCGCTCCATTCGGTGCGCTGCCGGCGCTCGCCGTCGCAGTGGGATTAGTCTGGGAGGCGCTGATCATCAGCGGTGGCCTGATCGCAGGGCTGACCGCGTACATCCTCGGGCAGCTCTCGCGACCTGCGCGCGTCGCGTAAGGCGGCTTGGCCCGACCGCAGCTGAATGAAGAGCAGTTCAAACCGAAGATTACTTCTCCCTGCTGCTCTTCGGGACTACAAGAACGACATTCGCCAAAGCTAATCCACAGGGTGGGGTTCCTTGTCTTCTCGGCAACTCCGCGCGACATAGGCGAAACTTTTCCTTGTGCGCCGCGTTTAGTTAAGTAGGAGACCACGCCATGATTACGCGTAAAGTTTGGACTTTTTTCTTCCTATTGATCGCCCCGCTCTTCCTGCTCTCCCCGATGGCCGCGCAGCAGCAAAACCAGCCGCCAAGTCAGGCGCAGGGTCAAGGCCAAGGCGGAATGGCCGGGATGGATATGTCGAAGCCGGGCTCGATGGACCACGACACAATGGCCAACCCGGATGCGGCGCGTTCCGCAAACGAGTCCATGTCGCACGAACACATGGAAATGAACGCGCACATGTTTATGACGGCGCTGCGCCCGGCGAATGCGGACGATGAAAAGCGCGCCGAGCAGATTGCGGCGACGCTGCGGCAGTCAATCGTGAAGTATCAAGATTACAAAGTGGCGCTCGCCGACGGCTATCAGATTTTTATGCCGAACGTTCCTCTGCCGCAGTACCACTTCACCAACTGGCGTTACGCTTTTGAAGCGGCGTTCGCTTTCAATCCGGAGCACCCGACTTCACTGCTCTACAAGAAAGTTCCCGGCGGATACACGCTCCTCGGCGCGATGTTTACTGCCCCAAAGAATTTTACCGGCGATCAGTTGAATGACCGCGTGCCGCTCAGTGTCGCCCGCTGGCACAAGCACATCAACCTATGCATGCCGCAAAAAGGGAGTTCGTGGCAGCAGGTGAACTGGAAGCAATTCGGTTTGGGCGGGTCGATCGCGACAGCGGATGCCTGCGAAGAAGCCGGCGGGCGCTGGGTGCCGCAAGTATTCGGCTGGATGGTTCACGTATACCCGTTTGAGAAAGATCCGAACAAGATCTGGACCCACTGAGAGAGCGCCGCCCGCCATCTAGAGTTTCTAGTTTTTCTTGGGCGCCCGGTGCCGGTGGCCGTGCTCTGGGCATTCCATTTTTCATTTCCACTCGAAAAGCAAAGACCCGCCTCGAAATTTCCTCGAGGCGGGTCCCGTGAATTCGTGACATGCGCTGGGTGGCCGGTTGTGCGTTACTTTGCTGCCTTCCCGTAAACGTCCCCGATGTGGTCCCAATTAACGACGTTCCACCAGGCTTCGATGTAGTCGGGCCGGCGGTTCTGATACTTCAGGTAGTAGGCGTGCTCCCAGACGTCGAGGCCCAGGACTGGCTTTCCGCCGGACATGATGGGATTATCCTGGTTCGGTGTGGAGTCAATCGCCAACTTACCGTTCTGGATCAGCAGCCAGGCCCAGCCGGAGCCGAAGCGAGTCGTGGCCGCCTGATTGAATTTGGTTTTGAAGTCGGCGAACGCGCCGAATGCGCTCTTGATCGCGTCGGCCAGCGCGCCCTTGGGCTCGCCGCCGCCACCCTTCTTCATGAGTGTCCAGAAGAGCGAATGGTTGGCGTGGCCGCCACCGTTGTTGCGCACTGCCGTGCGAATGTTCTCGGGTACGCGGTCCAGATGGGCGATTAGCTCTTCGACGGAGAGTTTTTGCAAATCGGTGTTTCCCTCGAGCGCCTTGTTCACGTTATTGACGTAGGCGGCGTGGTGCTTGTCGTGGTGAATCTCCATCGTCTTTGCGTCAATATAGGGTTCCAACGCGTCAAACGCGTAAGGCAAGGGTGGAAGTTGATGCAGAGTAACCTGCGCCGTTCCGGTTGGTTGAGCCATCTATTCCTCCTTATTTCTAGGATGTGATTATTGCACAATAGAAAGATGCTGTCAGCGTTGCAGTGGATTCGGCACGGCGACGCCTCATGCACGCCAGGAGCGAACCATGCCGTCCATCGGGCATATTGAAAAGCATTTTACTGCCACCGCCGCTGTTCGCGACATCGTCATTGGCACGGCCGACGGGCTGACGGTTCCGTTCGCCCTGGCCGCTGGATTGACGGGCGCGGCCGCAGTCGCCATCCACGGTAACAATCTCATCGTTCTTGCGGGACTGGCGGAGATTGCGGCAGGCTCCATCGCGATGGGTTTGGGCGGCTACTTGGCTGCGAGGACGGATTCCGAGCACTATGAATCCGAGCGCCAACGAGAGATCCGCGAGACGGTGGAACTTCCCGATCAGGAAGAAGAAGAGGTGGCGAAAGTGTTCCGCGAATTTGGGCTGGCCGAGGAACACTTGAGACCGGTCGTAAACGCCATCGCCTCCGATCAAAAGCGCTGGGTGGACTTCATGATGCGATTTGAGTTGTCACTCGAGGAGCCCGATCCCGCGCGCGCAGGACGGAGCGCGGGCACAATTGCCGCCTCCTATGTTGCCGGGGGAATGATCCCTCTTGCTCCTTATATATTGATGAGCAGCTTGGCCAGCGCACTGTGGGTTTCCGTCGGCGTGACCCTTGCGGCGCTATTTGTGTTCGGCGCCGTGAAAGGCCATTTCACCGGAGTGAGACCCTGGCGCGGCGGAATGCAGACGGTAATCGTTGGCGGGCTCGCTGCCGCCGCGGCATTCTTCATCGCCCGCCTGATCAGCCCCGCATAGTTATCCGGAAACCGTGGGCCGGCCTTACGCATTTGGCCCTGGCCGCGCCTTGCGAATGAGTTCCTGGCGGGATTAATTCTTCGGCTCGCTGCCAAGGTTTCCAAACGGCCACAGGTCGAACGCCTTCAGAAATCCATCCTGCCTTTTCTCGACCAACATGCGCGCCGTCTTTTCCGGTGGCCACGGTGTAGCGAGCCGCTCGGGCCGGTCTGCAATCCAGAAAGAGGTCAGCGCCATCACGGTTGCGTTGCGAAGCAAAATGTCAGGGCTCACCTTGTCGAACGTATCTGCGGCCGA
>JBGQEW010000070.1:0-12918 GCA_041496565.1 Terriglobia bacterium
AAGGATGGATTCGGCCTGGGCCGATTTTTTCTGGGTGGAAACGTAGCGCGAGCTGACGACCACGCGATGAGCGAAGACGGGCAGGAAGAGCTGCTTGAAATCGTCCGGCAGGCAATAATCGCGGCCCTCGACAAACGCGCGCGCCTGCGCAGCGCGGAGCAGCATGCCCGATCCGCGCGGGCTCACGCCCAGATTCAACAAGTCGGACTGGCGCGTGCGTTCGACAACCTCGAGCGCATAATCGAGCAGGCTGTCGTCCACGCGAACGCGGCTCGCGGCATCCTGCATCGCGAGCACGTCGGCGGCGTCCATGACCGGCTGGACGTCCCCGAGCGGCGAGCGCCCGGAGCCGTTGCGGATAATTTCTTTTTCACTCTCGCGTCCGGGATAGCCCATGCGAATGCGCATCAGGAAGCGGTCGAGCTGCGACTCGGGCAGGGGATAGGTGCCGTGATGTTCGATCGGATTCTGCGTGGCCAGGACGAGAAACGGCTGCGGCAGCGGATGGGTCAGGTTGTCCATCGTCACTTGCGCTTCGTTCATGGCTTCGAGGAGCGCCGACTGCGTTTTCGGCGTGGTGCGATTGATTTCGTCCGCCAGGATGAAGTTGGCGAAGATCGGTCCCAGCTTGAATTCGAATTCCTGACGCGCCGGATTGAAGACGCTGACGCCGACCACATCGCTCGGCAGCATGTCGGAAGTGAACTGGATGCGCTGGAAGGAACACTGGAACGACCGCGCCAGCGCCTGCGCCAGAGTGGTCTTGCCCACGCCGGGAACATCCTCGATCAACAGGTGGCCGCGGGCAATCAAGGTGATCAGAGAAAGCTGGATCACCTCTTCCTTGCCCTTGACCACGCTCGCGACCGAGCGCTGAAGCTGCGCGACTTGATTGGCGATGGCGGTTGTCATGGGATTGCAAAACCCCCAAGCTTGTTACAGAATCGAGCCGTGGGCGATTAGCTCAGTTGGTTAGAGCGCTCCCCTCACACGGGAGAGGTCCAAGGTTCAAGTCCTTGATCGCCCACCAGTACTTTTGCCTTCTTGGCTGAATCTTGTACCCCGTGCAAGGCTCGCTTCCTGCCGAAGCGAGCGGAAACTCATTCTAGCGGAAAATCAGATGGCATCTTTCTTCCGTTTTCTTGAAGTTTTCGCGTTAGGCACCTGGGTAGGCGGGATCATCTATTTGAGCTTTGTCGTCGCGCCAGGAGCATTTTCGGCGCTCGCGAGCCGCGACCAAGCCGGCGCGCTCGTCGGGCTTGTGCTGGCGAAACTGCACATCCTGGGCTGCATCGCCGGAGCGGTGTACCTGGCCGCCGCTGTTGCCCGGAGCCGTTCGCTTGCCGCGCTTGCCCGTCCGGCAGCGCTCGCAGCGATTCTGATGCTGATCCTGACGATTGCCTCGCAATGGTGGGTCTCGCCGCGGATGGCGCGGCTGCGGATGGAGATGGGCTCCGTGGACACGACGCCGCGCGAGAATCCGCTGCGTGCGGAATTCGACCGCCTGCATCGCGTCTCGGTGCGGCTCGAAGGATCGGTCTTGCTGCTCGGTCTTGCCGCACTTTTTCTGACCGTTCGAAACCAGAGATAAATACGAATTCGGTGGTTATATCATTCGAGCAGTTCTGATTTCCCCCGAAGGGACAGGCTTCACAGCCGCGCAGGTCTGCGCGGGTGTGCTAGTATCGCGGCCCATGCAAACCGGAATTATCGGGCTCGCGCAAGTCGGGAAGACGAGCTTATTTCGCATCCTGACGCGCGCCCGACTGGAGACGAAGGTCGAGCACGCTGCGACACACGTCGGCATCGCGCGCGTACCCGATGAGCGGCTGGTGAAGCTCGCCGAACTGTTCAAACCCAAGAAGATCACTTACGCGACGATCGAGTACGTGGACATCGGCGGCTTGCAGAAAGACCGCTTGAAGGACGCCGCGTCGCTGGTGCCGCTGCGCGAAGCCGATGCGCTGGCGCACGTGGTGCGCGTGTTCGAAAATCCGGCAGTGCCGCATCCGGGCGGCAGCATCGATCCCCTGCGCGACATCGAAGGCATCGAAATCGAATTGATGCTGAATGACCTGGAGCAGGCGACGCGGCGCATGGAGCGCCTCGAGAAAGACATCCAGAAGAAGAAAGAACCGCTGCTCGAGGTCGAGCTGGCGCTGCTCACGCGCTGCCGCAAAGCGCTCGAAGCGGAAACGCCGCTGCGCGAGCTTGCATTCAAACCCGAGGAGCTGAAGATGCTCACCGGGTTCATGTTTCTGACGCGAAAGCCGATGCTTTACGTGTTGAACCTCGGCGACGAGGAAGCGGCGGAAATCGATCGCGTTGTGGAGAAGCACAGCTTGCAGAAGCTGGCCACGAAGCCGCACACGGCCGTGGTGCCGTTTTGCGGCAAAATCGAAGCGGAGCTGGCGGAACTCGACGAGGCCGAGGGCGCGGAGATGATGCGCGCTTACGGCCTGGTCGAATCCGGGCGCGACCGGCTGATCCAGGCGAGCTATCGCCTGCTGGGATTGATTTCGTTCCTCACCTGCGGCGAGCCGGAAGTGCGCGCGTGGACGATCGAGAGCGGCATGACGGCGCAAAAAGCAGCGGGCGCCATCCACAGCGATATCGAGCGCGGCTTCATCAAGGCGGAGGTTGTGAATTGGGAGGACCTGCTGGCGGCAGGAAGCTGGGCCGTGGCGCGCGAGCGCGCGAAGGCGCGGCTTGAGGGAAAGGAATACATCGTGCAGGAAGGCGACGTTATTCTGTTCCGCCACAGCGGCTGAGATGGCGCGAACCGAGCGTTCCTTTCGTCCTTCCGAGCCCCGATGATTTTTGGCGGGGCGAGGAATCCCTCCGCTGAAGGAGGCGCTGTGCGGAGAGAATCCCCGTCGTTCCGAAAGAAGACCAGCGGGACTCTTCGGGATGGCCGATTTGAGATTTTTCGCCACTCCTTGAGATGGAAATGGTAGCGGGCTCGCCCAATTCGGGACATCTGCTGCTGGCGCTTGCGCTGGGCTTGACGGCCGCGGCTGCGAACCTCGCCGGCGGATTGCTCATCGTGCGGCGCCAATGGTCGCGCGAATATTTGCGCTACTTCATCGCGCTCGGCGCCGGATTCATGCTGGCGACGACTTTGCTCGAGATGGTGCCGGAGTCCGTGCGGCTGCGCGGCTCAAGCGCGCTGACCTACGTGCTGGCAGGTTATCTGCTGGTGCATCTTTTCGAGCACACCATGGCGCCGCATTTTCATTTCGGCGAGGAAACTCACAAGGAAGAATTGACGCAGGCGCACGCGGGCTATGCGGCGCTGCTCGGACTCGTGATCCACACGTTTTTCGACGGCGTGGCGATCGCATCGGGCCTGCTGGTTTCCGCATGGCTGGGCTTGTTGATTTTTCTGGCGATTTTTCTTCACAAGCTGCCGGAAGGATTCACGGTTGCTTCGCTGATGCTGGCAAGCGGACAGAGCCGCCGCGTCGCCTTCTTTTCCTCTGCGTTACTCGGCGGGGCGACATTCGCCGGAGTCGGCTTGACGTATCTGCTGCGCGCGGAGGTAAGCGACGCGCTGCCGCTTTCGGCCGGCGTCACGCTCTATGTCGCCGCGTCCGACCTGATGCCGGAAGTGAATCGGGAGCCGGGCGCGCGCACGGCCCTGCTCGTCTTCATTGGCGCCGCGCTCATGCTCTTTCTCCGCTGGATCTTCCGCTTCTAGGCCGCCGCACGACTCCTCTTTGTTTCACTCCTTTAGATTGACTACCCAAACTTCCGGGAACTCGATGCCGCGGTGGCCACCGCGAGGTTCGCAGAGCGCTTCCATCTGCTTCCAGATCGCCGAGACTTCTGGCGGAGCATTGTCCGGCTCGTCGCCGCTTTTCCAGGTCAGGATCTCGACGAAATACGTTTTGCCGGGAGCATCCTCGCCGCGCAAGATCAAGTGAGGCTGGTCGAGCACCATGCCGAGTTTGTGATAGGTGGGCCATGCCTTCGCGAGCACTTTCGCAAATTCGGCTTCCTTTCCTTGTATGACGCGAAAGGTCGTAATGACCGTCTCCGTTTCATCCTTCGGCGCGGGGGCCGCGGACTTTTCCTGAGCGAATGCCGGGGCGGCAAGCAGCAGAAGGACGAAAAGAAGTGGAAGGATCTCTCTTTGCGAAAATACGAAGATGAGAGGAATTCTTGGTCCCGACAGAAAGCGCCGGGATTCAGAAGGACGAACCTGCATTTCTTCGCAGCCCGCTCCAGGTTGTGTTTGGGGATTCATCGTTGTACCTCCATGGCCAGATTAGACGGGGCGAAGCGCGGTTTGCTTATTGATTCTTGCTATTTTCGTGCGTGGGACAGGCGGAACTCGCGGGGCGATGCGCCGAATCGGTGGCGAAAGAGCGTGCTGAACGAGCCGAGGCTTTCGAATCCTGTTTCGAGGCAAATATCGGTGACGCTGTGGTCCGTTTGCGTGAGCAAGTGGGTCGCGCGTGCGAGCCGCTGCCGCGTGAGGAAAGCGTGCGGAGTTTCGCTGAACACCCGAGTGAACGTTCGATGGAAGTGGTAGGGTGAAAGGCAAGCCGCGCGCGCCGCTTCCAACAAACGAACTGGCTGCGATTGCAAAGAGAGCAGACAGTCGCGGCCGCGCAGAAGACGCTTGTAAAGTTCTTCGCGCGTGGCGGCGCGGACGGCCGGCAGCTTCGCGCGGGCGGAATCGGCTTGCTGGTGTTCGCGAACCATGGCCTCGGCGATGGCGCGGAAGCGGTCTTCTATCTCATCCTCTATTGAATCGGGCGCGGATATCGCCCGCTGGATCGCCCGTATCTTCGATAGAAGGCGGCTCGGTTCGCTCTCGATTTTTTCGTAGAAGCCGAGAGGAGCGAAGTGGCCTGGTTGAGGTGCGTCAAGCAATTCCTCATCCGGCCGGACCATTCCACGGTAGACGTCTTCCACGAAACCGCGCTCGAAGAAGATGCAGAATGTCGTGACCTTCTGCGACGATTCAATTGTGATGGTGTAGTGCTGCCGATCGTTCAGGATCAGATAGTTGTTCTCGTGAAGGACGAACCGCCGGCCACCGGCTTCCCAAGCCGCCGAACCCGAGACAACTGTCTTGATCGAGAGCCAGCCCTCGCAGTCGGGTGCGCAATAGCGCCGACCCGTCCCGGTCAGGACGGCATTGCGCTTGCCGAGGGCTGATTCGACGGGATTGACGATGGGAATCGCCGCAAGTGCCTGTGCCGGCTGCCTGCATTCGACTCCCATTTCGATCAAGATTATCCTAACCGACGGCGGTAAGTCATCCAGAAGCGTTGCGGATGGGCTTATGGGCCAGCTGGCCCGGGATGGCCACCCGGCAGGGGTTTCCACTGGGACACCGCAACTTTCTGTACCGCCATGTGTTAGATACAATGTGGAGGTCATGACCAGGTCGGACATCCAACTGATGATGGATGTAAAGGCGGGGGACGACACGTCCTTCGAGATTTTGCTCCAGAAGTATCGGAGCCCGCTGGTGCATTTCCTCTACCGCATGGTGCGCGACACGGCGACGGCGGAAGATCTGGCGCAGGAAGTTTTTCTGCGCGTCTACCGCGCGCGGAAGAGATACGAAGCGAACGCCAAGTTTACGACCTGGATGTTCCGCATCGCGACCAATCTGGCGCTGAACTCGATCCGCGACGGGCGCTACCACCAATTGGAAGTTTCGATTGATGTGGCGACCGATGGAGATGCCCGGAGCTTCGAATTGCCGTCGGGCGAAGCGGCCGCGGACCAGAGATTAATCGAACGTGATCGCGCCGGATTGATTCGAGGCGCGGTGATGGCGCTGCCGGAAAAGCAGCGCGCGGCCGTGTTGCTGCACAAGTATCAGGAGATGGATTACGGCGAAATCGCGCACGTGCTCGATTGCTCGGAGAGCGCGCTAAAATCGCTGCTCTTCCGGGCGTACGAAACACTGCGAGTGCAATTGGCGCCGCTGGTGAGCATGCCGGCCGAACCGGTACCGGCAGCAACCAAGGCCGGGGAAGGAAGGAAGCAATGAACTGCGAAAGAATCGGGTCGAGTCTGATTCCTTATCTGGACGGACGGGCGAGCACCAGCGAACGTCGCAAGGTGGAAGAGCACCTCGCTGCCTGTGCCGCATGCCGCACGCGAGCCGAGGAGTATCGCCGGCTGTCGATTGTGCTCGACGAGGCGCCGGCGATGGAACCTTCACTCGGGTTCAACGCGCGCCTGCGCCAGCGCATCGCTGCGGAGCCGAAGCCGCGTTGGTGGGGCTGGATCGCGCCTTCGCCGCGGCTGGCCTTTTCGGTCGCGATGCTGGTCGCTCTGTCGCTCTGGATTTCGGCGCGGCCAACGGAAGTCGGAACAACGAAGACTGCGCAGAGCGAGCAAGATTTCAAGATGATCCAGGACCTGCGGGTGCTCGAAGACTATGACGTGCTGACCAAGTTCGACGCGCTTTCGGAGTTGCCGCCGCCAGCGCAAGCTCCGGCGCGAACGCAACAGAATGACTAATTCATCGCGTGAATAACGGAATGCGTATTTGCCGGCCCCAATTCGCAGCGTGGCTCGTGCTCACGGGAGTGATCCTGGGGGCCTGGCCGGCCTACGCCAATCAGCGCCGTGGGCAGCGGATTGCGCCGGTGGCGCAGCGCCAAAGGCAACTGAAGCCCAAGCCGAACGCGAATCCTGAACTCGTAAAGCCGCAAGAGGGGCAGGGCAACGCTCGCGGCATGATCGGCCTGCCGCCGAGATGGGTGGAACGGCTGCGCAACATGTCGCCCGACGAGCAGGAGCGCTTCATGCGCAACAATGCGCGCTTTCAAAATCTGCCTGCCGAGCGCCAGGCGCAGATTCGCGAGAACGTCCGCCGGTGGAACAGTCTGACGCCGGAGCAACGGAACGAACTGCTCGATCGCGAGCAGGTGTGGGAGCGGATGACTCCCCAGCAGCGCCAATTCGTGCGCACGGAATTGTTGCCCAAGTGGCAGGCGCTGCCGCAGACGCGCAAGCAAGCGTTGCGTGACCGGATGCGCGAACTCCGCGGCTTGAGCGAGACAGATCGCCAGGCGCGGCTCAACGATGAAGCCTTCCTACGCGGGCTCGAACCGAATGAACGCGACCTGCTGCGGCACTTGAGCGAGCTGCGCATCGGCTCCGCACCGTAGTTGAAACAGCGCTGCTTTGCGGTTGCGGCCTTCCGAGCGCGGGCTGTTAACCTTTACAAAACATTTTGCGCCGCCCGGCGCAAACGCACGCCTACCACTCGCCATCGCTTCCCATCAGCAGCACCAGATATGGTGGTTTCCACGCCAAATTCAGAAGGGAGTGCGGCGGCGTGGAGATTTATTTTTGTTTTTGTTCGGTTTCCCCTTGACAAGCGCGGAGAGCTGCCTACAATCGGGGGCCAAAGTGGGTAGAAGTGGTAAGAAGTGTTAGAAAGTGTCCGGAAGTGTCAGGCGGTGGCGGCAGGGATGCACTCAGGCACCTCAGGCGCATTGGGCGTGTTCGGAAATGCTGCGGGGCAGGTATCCAGCAACGGTAGACGAGAAGGGCAGGTTGAAGATTCCTGCCGACTTTCTGGCCGAGCTGCGCAAGTTCGGCAAGACATTCTACGTGACCAGCGAGAACGGAGACTTCGCGCGCATCTACCCGATCAAGGAATGGGACGCGATCGAGAAGCGACTTGCGAAGATTGCCTCACACAACCGCGCCAAGCAAAAGTTTCTGACCCGGGCGAATTATTACGGGCAAGTGGTTGAGATCGACGGGCAGGGCAGAGTTTTGATTCCGACGCTGCTGCGGGAATCGGCGGAGATGAAGGGCGAGGTGGACGTGATGGGCATCCTGACGTACCTGCAAGTTTGGAATCACGCCCGCTTCCTCGAGCACATCAACCGCAACCCGATCACGAGCGAAGACGAGCAGGCGCTTTCGGATCTGGGCCTTTAAGTATTGAACGCGCTGCATACGCCAGTTCTTGTCGAACCGGTAGTGCGGTGGCTGCGGGTCGAGCCGGGCGGGACGTATCTGGATGCGACCGTCGGCACCGGGGGGCACAGTTGGGAGATCGCCCGGCGGCTGACGACCGGGCGGCTGATCGGGATCGACCGGGACCCGCGAGCCCTGGAAATTGCGCGCGAACGGCTGAAGGAATTCGAGCGGCAGGTGATTTTGGTGCACGCGAATTTTTCGAAGATCGACGAAGTCGCACGAGGCCTGAAGTTGCCGCCACTCCAAGGCGTGGTCGCCGACCTGGGCGTTTCGAGCTTGCAGCTCGACAGTCGGGAGCGCGGATTCTCGTTCCGCTGGGCGGGGCCGCTGGATATGCGGATGGGGCCGGACGAGCCGCTGACGGCAAGCGAAATTGTGAACTACTGGCCGGAGAAGCAACTGGCCGATCTTCTCTATCGCTACGGTGAGGAGAGGAATTCACGCAGAATCGCCAGAGCAATTGTTCGGTCGCGGCCGATTCGCGACACCGAACATCTGGCAACGATTGTGGCAGGGGGACGAAAAGCAAGGGGAAGGCAGAAACTGCATCCCGCGACAAAAACGTTTCTGGCGCTGCGGATAGCGGTGAATCGAGAATCGGAGGAGCTCGAGCAGTTTCTTTCTCGTACCCCTGCCACGCTTTCTTCCGGAGGACGTTGGGTCATCCTCAGTTATCACTCGCTCGAAGACCGGCTGGTGAAGCATTCCTTCCAGCACCTGGCGCGGGAAGGAGTGCTTCGGATCTTGACGAAGAAGGTGGTCCGGCCGAGCGAGCAGGAAGTGCACGAAAATCCTCGCGCGCGGAGCGCCAAGCTGCGCGCGGCCGAAAGGACGGCGCCGAACGAAATTCCCGCGCCGCATGTGCGAGCATGACGGAATACTATACGATCAAGCGCATCGACAATTCGCGGCTGGTGCGGCCAAAAGCGCCGGATCGGTTGCGCGACTGCTGCCGCCGGGTGGCCTGCAGCGCCGCACTCGCGGCCTGCGGCCTGCTGTATGCCTGGCAGCACTTTCAGAGCATCCAGCTTCGCTACGAGCTCGAGGACCTGCACGCCCGGCGCGGCCAGACCACCGAACTCAACCAGCAATTGCGGCTTGAGATCGCTGCGTTGCGCTCGCCCATGCGCATTGACTCCATCGCACGCAATCAGCTCGGACTGACGGTTCCGGTGCCCGGCCAGGTGGCCCGGGTGGAAGGGCCGAACGAGGCCGTCGTAGCGCAAGCGCGAGTCGCGCCGCAAGCCCGGCCGTAATTTCGACAAATGCAATGCAGCCCCGGCGGTTCCAGTGGCCATTTGCCGGGCTCGCAAGACAGGTTTTTTCGGCCGGAGTCCCCGTCATCCATGGAGCAGCGCGGCGCTCGCACTCGCTGGTTTGCCGTTTTCCTTGCCGCTGTTCTTTGGATGGCAGTCATTTTCCTCCGCCTCAGTTATCTCCAGCTTTTCCGCTATAGCGACTATCTCGCCCGGGCCAATCGCCAGCAACAGCGCATCGTGGAAGTCAGTCCCCAGCGCGGCGTGATTTACGATCGCAACGGCCGCGAGTTGGCGATGAGTATTTCGGTGGATTCCTGCTTTGCCGACCCGAGTGAGATTTCCGATCCGGGAATGGTGGCGCGGCTGCTCTCGCGCGTGCTGGGGACGCCTGCTGAAGATCTGGAGGA
Source organism: Terriglobia bacterium (assembly GCA_041496565.1). GTDB lineage: Bacteria > Acidobacteriota > Terriglobia > Acidiferrales > UBA7541 > JBGPTK01. The sequence goes on from JBGQEW010000070.1 coordinate 9,638, forward strand.
GCGTCTCGCGGAATCGAAATCGTTCGCCTGGATCGCGCGGAAGCTGCCGCCGGAAACGGTTGCGCGCATTCAGGCGCTCAACCTCAAGGGCATCTATTTCCAAAAAGAGAATCAGCGGTTCTATCCGGAGAAGGCGCTCGCGGCGCACGTGCTGGGCTACGTGGACGTCGATGAGCACGGCCTGGGCGGAATCGAATATTCGCTCGACGATCAGATTCGCGGGCGGCCCGGCCGAATGTTCGTACTGGCCGACGCGCGGCGCCGGTGGTTCGAGCGCGGCAAATCGGCCGCGGATGCAGGCGCGAGCGTTGTGCTGACGCTCGACGAGAATATTCAATACATCGCCGAAAAAGAGCTGGCGACGGCCATCGCGCGGACGCACGCCAAAGCGGGCGTCGTCGTGGTGCAGGATCCCAACTCCGGCGATCTTCTGGCGGTCGCGAATTGGCCCACGTTCGATCCGAACAAGCCCGCGGCGACAGCCGAGGACGCCCGAATGGACCGCGCCGTGAGTGCGGCTTTTGAGCCGGGCTCGACATTCAAGTTGATCACGCTGTCGAGCGCAATTGCGGAAGGGATCGCGCGCCCCACCGACCTAGTCGATTGTCAGATGGGAACGATTCTGGTGGCCGGCCGGTTGATTCACGATTGGCATTCGTTCGGCGTGCTCTCGGTGTCGCAGATCCTGTCGAATTCGAGCGACGTCGGCGCGATCAAGGTGGCGCTGCGGCTGGGCGCGCCGAAGTTCTACCACTACATCCGCGCGTTCGGTTTCGGCCAGCTCACGGGAATCGAGCTGCCCGGCGAGAACCGCGGATTGTTTCGCCAGCTCAATCACTGGACGGCCAGCTCGATTGGTTCGCTGGCGATGGGGCAGGAGATCAGCGTGACGCCGATTCAGATGATCTCCGCGGTTTCGGCGATCGCGAACGGAGGACTGGTCTACAAACCTCACGTGGTTCGCGAGATTCGCAGGGGCCGTTCGGTGCAGCTCATACCTCAGCCGGATCCGCAGCGAGCGCTGAACGGGACAACCGCGGCCACGCTGCGGGAAATGATGGAACGCGTCGTGTTTGAAGGCACGGGGAAGCGGGCAGCGCTGAACGGCTACAGTGCGGCGGGCAAGACGGGCACGGCGCAAAAGATCGATCCCGCGACAGGGCGCTATTCAGCGACTCAGTATGTGGCGTCGTTCGTCGGGTTTGCCCCGGTGAACACACCGGTGGTGACGATCCTCGTGGCCGTGGATTCCCCGGTAGGGCCGCATCACGGTGGCGATGTCGCCGGGCCGGTCTTCCGCCGGGTCGCGGAGCAGGTGCTTGCCTATCTCGACGTGCCGCACGATTTGACGGTCACTCCGGAAGCGCAGTGGGCGGCGCGGCATCGTAACGATTCACAAATGAGCGAAGGCGAAAGCGATTTCCTCCCGGTGCAGATGAAGCCGGCTTCGACCCGCGATGCCGCGCCTTCGGCTCCGCCGGAAACGGCGCCGACGGCCGCCTTTGCCGAGGGCGAGGGAATCGTCGTGCCTCAGTTGAACGGCCAGACGGTGCGCAGTGTCACCGAAGCTTGCTCGAAGCTCGGGCTGACGCCCGTACTTGTTGGCAACGGCATTGCAGTGGATCAGAGTCCCGCGGCGGGATCGCGAGTGGTGCGCGGCAGCCGGGTGACCGTGCGCTTTGCGCGCTCGGCGGGCCTTGTGCCGGCCTCGAACAGGGAGAACTGATGTGAAATCGGCAACAAAGGACCACTCAAATTTGGGAGGGAAGGCGCGGAAGCCTATACTCATCGCGTCAGGAATGAGCCTTGCGGAAATACTCTCCGGCGTCGAACTCATCCAGGTCAGCGGGCCTTCCGGTGTAGACATCACTTCACTGGCTTACAACAGCCGGGAGGTGCAGCCGGGGGGGCTCTTCTTTGCGCTGCGGGGCGAAAAGGCCGATGGCAATTCGTTCATCGCCGACGCCATTGGGCGAGGTGCACTCGCGATCGCGAGCGAGTTGCCGGCGCCGACTTCCTTGCCCGACGGAGTGGCCTGGGCGCAGGTGCAGTACCCGCGCCGCGGGCTCGCCATCGCCGCCGCGAATTTTTACGGCCGGCCGGCGGATGCGCTTGCGCTCACCGGCGTGACGGGGACGAACGGCAAGACAACGACGACTTATTTGGTGGACTCCATCTTGCGCGCCGCCGGGCGCGTCACCGGCCTGGTGGGAACGATTGCCTACCGAACGCCGCAGGGCACGCGAAAAGCTCCCAACACGACGCCCGAATCGCTTGACTTTCAGCAGATGTTGGCTGAAGTGCGCGACGCACGAGGCACGCACGCCGTGCTCGAAGCGAGTTCCCACGCTCTGGCGATGGACCGGCTGTGGGGCTGCCGCTTCGCCGTGGCTATCTTCATGAATCTGAGCCGCGACCACCTCGACTATCACAAGACATTTGAAGATTACTTTGCCGCGAAGCGCCGCCTGTTCGAAGGCTGCGGCGCGGGCGCGCCGGGCGCGGGCGTCATCAACTTGGACGATCCGTACGCGCAGCAGCTGATCGGCCTGGCCGGACAAACGATCACATTCGGTCTCAAGAGCGGCGCTCAGCTCACGACGAAAAAATGCGAGCTTTCGTTTTCCGGTTTGGAGTTTGCGGCGCAGACGCCGGCCGGAAAGATAGAGGTTCGATCGCCACTCGTGGGCCGCATCAACGTTTACAACATTCTTGCCGCGATCGGGGCTGGTCTGGCCCTGGGGATCGATCGCGAAGCCATCGAAGCGCGAATCCGGCAGCTCGAGAGTGTTCCCGGCCGTTTCCAGCGGATTGATGAAGGCCAGCCGTTCCTGGTGGTCGTGGACTATGCGCACACAGACGACGCCATCCGCAGCCTGATTTCGACGGCACGCGAATTGAATGAAAAAGGCAGGGTCATCACGGTCTTCGGTGCCGGCGGCGACCGCGACCGCACCAAGCGCCCCTTGATGGGTGAAGCCGCCGGAAGCCTGAGCGACCTGGTCGTGCTGTCGAGCGATAACCCGCGCAGCGAAGACCCCCTGCGGATCATCAACGATGTGGTTGTGGGCTTGCAGAAGGTGAATGCGAAGTACCGGATCGAGCCGGATCGCGAGCGCGCCATTGATCTGGCCATCGACGAGGCGAGACCGGGCGACATGGTCCTGCTCGCCGGTAAAGGCCATGAGAACTATCAGGTGCTCCACGATCGCACCTTGGAATTCAACGAGTGGGAAATCGCGCGCCGGGCGTTGCGGCGCCGCGGCTACAGCAAGTCAGCG
>JBGQEW010000071.1:0-12713 GCA_041496565.1 Terriglobia bacterium
ACTTCCTTCTGTTCCGCTTCGGGCTGGATACGCTCGAATTTCAATTCGATCTTTTTCCCGAGCCGGAAAGCCTGCTTCCATCCTTCGATGCGGTGACGCGCCTGCTGGGCCGATTCTTCGCTCGTACCAAATTCGAAAACGAGAAACGTATGTGCCATGCACTCTCTATAACGGCGCGGCTGCTCTCCTGTCAAGCAGAGAGGACGGCGAATTCTCGGCGGGACAATTCCATTCTCACGAAATATTCAGCTCGAGCGTGAACGTCCGCGCTGGAGGCTTGTCCTTCTCCCAGGGGCGCTGATAATGCAGCTCGAGAACTGCCGCTCCCGATTGCACGGTCCGGAAGCGAAACACTTGCACGACGGCGGCGCCCGGCTTCGAACCCTTGGGCTTTTCCGTGTGCGGCTTGCCCGCCGCTTTCAATTGCGGCGCGCCATCCTTCGTGACGAGCCAGGAATAGCCGGTGCCGGAAGTGACTTCCAGCCGCACGATCAGCGTGGCTCCTCGTGCGAGGCTGATCTCGCTGCCGTTCTCTTTTTCAGTTACCGTGACGGTGCTGCTCTGGGCGGTTTTCGTCGAAGAGTTCGAATCCGTCCCACCGATTCCCGCTGCTCCGGCGAATGGAACTAAGAAGCAAAACAGAAAAAGGAGCGCGCGCAAACTGTGTTGTCCAGCGCTCTGCATCGAACTCCTCCGGGAGTTTGAATCCTGCCGCGCGAAAGGAATCTTATCCCCAGTTGCTCCGTCCTCAAAGAGATTCCCTCTGCACTCCTGCGCAGAGCAACCGTTTTGAAATGAGCACTCGGCGCATCCGGGGCGCGGATTGCGAAGACCGCATACGGATGGTAGAATGCCGCAGATCGTGAAGGCGATGGAGTTCGCCTGAACCGTCCGTCAACGGACTGATAACTCCTGGCCGCCGGCAGGCGCCCAGGAGTTTTTTGTTGGGCGCAACGGTGGAAAGAGGAGAGCAACCGTGCGCATCCTTTTGTTAATTGTTTTCGGCGCCCTGGGAACCCTGGCGCGCTTCGGCCTACAGGGAGTAGTGCAATACCGCACCGGCCCCGGCTTCCCCACTGGGACACTCGCCGTCAATCTGGTCGGATGTTTTCTATTGGGCGGCGTGGTGCAATTTGGTTTGCAGCATCTTTCCATTCCGCCGGAATGGCGCATTGGCTTGACCGTGGGATTCCTCGGAGCCTTCACAACTTTTTCCACGTTCAGTTGGGAAACTGTCCGAATGCTTCAGGAAGGCGAATGGACGCGGGCTCTGCTCTACGTCTCGGCCAGCATCGTGGGTGGTTTGCTCGCTGTGATCTTGGGCATGCGCCTGGCTGACCTGTTATAGGAGGGACCATGCAGCATGAACGATTCGAGGGGGAGCGCACGTTGATGCGCATTCACATCGGTGAATCCGACCGGTGGCATGGCAAGCCGTTGTATCAAGCCATCGTCGAAATGCTGCGTCAGGAAAACTTCAGTGGCGTCACGGTGCTCCGTGGCGTCGGGGGTTACGGTTCCTCCAGCATCTATCACACCGACAAGATCTTGCGTCTTTCTCAGGATCTGCCCATCGTGATCGAAATCGTTGAATCTCCCGAGCGAATCGAGCAAATCCTTCCGCGCCTCGATGAGATGGTCGGCGGCGGCCTGATCACTCTGGAAAAAGTACGTGTAATTCTCTACCGCGCCCAGAAATAGCTGCACTCCGCCAAATCGCGAACATCAGCGCAGTCGCTTCAGATCCTTTTTCGCCGGCTCAAATTCGGGCTTCATGTTCACCGCTGTCTGTAGCTCGGAGATCGCATCGTTCTTGCGGCCCTGCTTCTCGAGCACGAGGCCGAGGCGCCAGTGGGCGGCAGCTTGGTCCGGGGTGTCTCCTTCCGGTTCCTGGGTCAAGTATTTGCGGAAATAGCGCTCTGCCCGCGCAAAATCATTTCCCTGCAGCAAGATGGTTTTCCCGGCTTGATAATACGAGGCGAAATCGTCGGGAACGTTTTTTTCCGCGCGGGCGAGAAGCCCGTCCAAGTCGTTCCACCGCTGCTGCACTGCATAGACCTGCGCGAGCACGGCATTGGCGCCGGCGCGTCCCGGATCGATTTGCATCGCATCGTGCAGATGCTTTTCCGCCAGATCATATTTCTTCGCGCGCTGAGCGTAAAAATTCCCCAGCGAAACTGCCGCTTCGTAGCTTCGCGGATCCGCCTGCACCGCCTTCGAAAAAGAAGCCTCTTCCTTCGCCACGTCTTTCTGCTCTCGAGCGAGGCGCGCCTGCACCAGAAAGCCTCGCACCGGATTGATCCTGCCAATTTCGTCAGCGATGACGGCTGCCTTCTTCTTATCGCCGCCGGCGATGCCCGGCGCCTGCAAATAAAACTCCATCATTGCTTCACGCGCATCAACGTAGTTGGGATCAAGAGCGATCGCTGCTTCGGTTTCACTTCTAAATTTATGCGCCAGTCCCAACTGCCTAAAAATGCCGGCTTTCTCGGCCGCCTGGCCATAGAGCTCCCCAAGTTGATAATGGCAGCGCGCATTCTTCCCGTCGAGCTGGACAGCCTTTTCCGCGAGCTTCGTGGCGCCGTCAAGGTCTCCAAATGCCTGCTTGATTTCGGAAAGCAGGTACGCCGCCTGGGCGTCATTTGGGTCTTGCCGGACCCTGGGCTCCACGATGGCCCGCGCACGCTTCCAGTGGCCCGCTTCGATGAGCGCTTCCGCCGTCGAAAGAGTTTCGGCTGCCGAGAGAGCTGCTAGGCCTGCCAGGAGGAAGCTGGACGCGCGCAAGCACACTCTCAATGCTCTCTGACCGCGACTTGCGCCCTGCCGGCTCCATTCCATCGATGATCTCTCCCCGGGACGTCAAGCTGCACGATCGCACGGAGAAACGTGCACGCGATACGCCATGACCTTCCATTGTTATCCATGCTAAGAAGAACGGCTTAGACCTCTTTGCGCGCATCTAGCTGCGGCGATGTGTCCGATTCCAGGACGCCTTCGTCGCGAAATCGAGAACCAAGCTCAAGACCCACGCGAAGATTGTCTACTGCCCTCGGAAATTTTATTGGCGGGCGCCCGGCCAATTCGTCCTGCCAAGTCCCCCGAAGAAATGGATTGCGCGCCATGCGTTTGCCGTGCTAGCCTCAGCGAACAAAAAGCGAAGGAGGTAGCATGCCCCATTCGTTGGCCGTGCGTCAGCGCGCCACGCTCGACACTGTTCGCGAAGTCCTGGGCGAGCTGGCTTTGCGCGACCGTGCCGGCGAAGTCCTGACCGCGATTCGGCATATTCCTGCGCGGGAAGCGCAGGTTTGTCCCCTGCCCGGATGGGTGCGGCCTGAACTGGCAGCCGCCTATCGTGGGAAAGGCGTCGAGACGCTGTACACGCACCAGGCGGCAGCCGCGGAGCGCGTCCGCGCGGGGCGCAACGTCGTGGTAGTGACGCCCACGGCCTCGGGGAAGACGCTCTGTTACAACTTGCCGGTGCTGAACGCCATTCTCGAGAACGGCGACACACGCGCCCTCTACCTTTTCCCTACGAAGGCGCTCGCGCAGGATCAGCTTGCCGAATTGCACGACCTGAACCAGAGTCTGGACAACTGTTTCGGCGTTTTCACCTATGACGGCGATACTCCCGGCGACGCGCGCAAGGCCATTCGCGAGCGCGGCCACATCGTGCTGTCAAATCCCGATATGCTGCACACCGGCATCCTGCCGCACCACACCAAATGGACACGCCTGTTCGAAAATCTGCGCTACATCGTCCTCGACGAACTGCACACGTATCGCGGCGTTTTCGGCAGCCATCTCGCGAACGTCCTGCGGCGGCTGCGCCGCATCGCGCGTTTTTACGGCTCGACGCCTCAATTCATCTGCTCTTCGGCGACGATTGCAAATCCGGGTGAGCTCGCCTCGCGGCTGATCGAAGCCGAAGTGGACGTGATCGACGAAAACGGCGCGCCCGCCGCGGAAAAACTTTTCGTCTTCTACAATCCGCCCGTCGTGAACCGCAACCTCGGCATTCGCCGCAGCTATCTGAACGAGGCGACTCGCGTCTCAAAGGAATTGCTCGCGCGCAATCTGCAGACCATCGTTTTCGCGAACAGCCGCCTCCGCACCGAAGTGATGCTGACGTATCTGAAGCAAGCTTTTCCTCCGGCGCCGGGCCAGCCGGAAACCATTCGCGGCTATCGCGGCGGCTATCTCCCGAATGAGCGGCGCGAAATCGAGCGCGGGCTGCGCGAGGGGCGTATTCGCGGAGTGGTCGCGACCAACGCGCTTGAGCTCGGCATCGATATCGGTTCGCTCGACGCCACCGTGATGGCCGGCTATCCCGGCACGATCGCTTCCACGTGGCAGCGAGCCGGACGCGCTGGACGCCGCAGCGGGACTTCCTGCGCGGTGTTGGTTGCTTCCTCGGCGCCGCTCGATCAATTCATCGTGCAGCATCCGGATTATTTCTTCGGGCGCTCGCCCGAGCACGCTTTCGTGCAGCCGGACAATCTCGAGATCCTGGTGAACCACCTGAAATGCGCCGCGTTCGAGCTGCCGCTCGACCCCGATGAGAAATTCGGCGACGCGGACTTGGCCGCGCTCTGCGAGCGGCTCGTGGAAGCGGGATTCCTCCACTGGAGCGGCGGCCACTGGCACTGGATCCAGGATGCCTATCCGGCGGACACGATTAGCCTGCGCTCGGTGACGTCGGATAATTTCGTGATCATTGATATCGGTGGTGACGACGCTGGCGATGGCGGCGCGCCGGAAGTGATCGGCGAAGTGGATTTTTCCAGCGCGCTCACCACCGTCCATCCGAGAGCGATCTACCTGCACGAAGGGGAGCAGTTCCACGTCGAGCGGCTCGACTTCGCCGAGCGCAAGGCATACGTGAAGCGCGTGGACGTGGACTACTACACCGACGCGATTCGGTACACGCAGGTGCGCGTACTCGAGGCATCCGAGGAAGCAAGAATCGCGCGCCCGAATGGCGAAGCGGCGCGCGCGGTGCGCGTCCATGGCGACGTGCTCGTGCGTTCGCAAGTGGTCGGCTTCAAGAAGATCAAATTCTTCACGAACGAAAATGTCGGCGCCGGGAAGCTCGAACTCCCCGAAAACGAAATGCACACGACGGCGTTCTGGATCACGCTCGAGCGCGCGCTGGTCACGAGCCTGCCTTTCTCCATCTCCGACCGCCAGAGCGGCATGTTCGGCCTGCTGTACGCGCTCGAATCGATGGCGGCGCTGCTCCTGATGTGCGACCGCCGCGACCTCGGCACCGCGATCGGCGAGCGCCCGCCCGGCCCGGGAGCAGACGTCGCGTGGCAAGAGTCGGCGGAAATCACGGCCGGCGGTTCAGCGAAGATACAAGAATTCTTCGAACCGAATTTGTATCTCTACGACGCCTATCCGGGCGGCATCGGCTTCAGCGAACCGCTGTACGAAGTGTGTGACCTGCTCCTGCGGCGCACGCGCGAGCTGATCGCCGCATGTCCCTGCGAGCAGGGCTGTCCTTCCTGCGTCGGCCCGGCGGGCGAAAAAAGCGAACGCACGAAGCAAGCCGCGCTTGCCATCCTGGAGCAAATTTGCGTGTAGAGGACAAACTTGCGGGCTTGAAGGCGCTGCGCCCGGCGTCGCGGAGAACGAGAGAACCGCTGCGCGGCGAAGGCGCCGATGTGCCGATGGGGGCCGAGCGGCTCGCCGAGTTGCTTGGCGCGGCCTGCCGCCGCAACCGCTACGGCGAGCATCTCGCTGTGAGCCGTTGGTTTTCCGAACCGGCCGTTTGTGAGTTGCATCCCAGCGCGCTGCGGCTGCTGGCTCCGGACGCACCGGATACGGCGCTCGATCCGAATCAGTGGCTCTTCCTCGATACGGAAACCACCGGGCTTGCCGGCGGCACGGGCACGTACGCGTTTCTCATCGGCGTGGCTTGGTGGGATGCGGGCGGACTTCAAGTCGAGCAATTTTTCATGCGCGACTATCACGAAGAGCATTCCGTTCTCGTCGCGCTGCAAGAGCGTCTGGCGGAGAGGCGCGTGCTCGTCACGTTTAACGGAAAATCGTTCGATTGGCCACTGCTCGAAACGCGTTTCCGCATGACCAGGGCCATCGCGCCGCGCGCGCCGCGTGTCCATCTCGATTTTCTGCATCCGGCGCGGCAGCTTTGGCGGCTGAGGCTCGGCTCGGTGCGGCTGGTCGAGCTCGAACGGCACGTCCTGGGCCTCGACCGCGGCGCGGACGTGATGAGCGAGTTGATCCCGCAAATGTATTTTGATTTCATTCGCGGCGGGCCGCCCGAGCCGCTGATTCCCATCTTCCGCCACAACCAGATGGACCTTTGCGGCCTGGCCATGCTCACCGGCAAGATCAATTCCCTTCTCGCGGCGCCCGAGGAATCGGGCGGCGACGCGCTCGAGCTCTATGGCGTTTCGCGGCTGCTCGACCGCCGCGGCGAACGCACGCGAGCGCGCAAGCTTTATTCGCGCGCGCTTGATTCCGGGCTGCCGGTCGCGGTGGACCGCGCCGCGCGCCGCGAGCTGGCGCAACTCGCAAAACGCGAACGCGATTATTCACTCGCGAGCTCGCTCTGGGAAGGTCTGCGCGGCGATTCGCGCGAGGGATTGGACGCGTACGAACAGCTCGCGATCTATTACGAGCATCACGCGCGCCAGCCCGGCCGCGCCGCCGCGCTCTCTCGCGAAGCCCTGGCCGCGATGCGCCAGGCGTTGCGCGCGGGGCACATTGAGTCTGGGCGATACCGCAAGCTGCACGCGCGGCTCGAACACCGCCTCGCGCGGCTCGAGCGCAAAGCCACTCTCGCGTCCGCCGCGAGCTTGATTCGCGGCTCGACTTGAAAGCGCGGAGAGCGCGGGATGCCTGAATCGCGGCGCCCATTCGAGCATCCAAATTGAGAAGGGGCAGCCGGCGAGCAGGAGATGCGTTTGACGCAATCTGAGTTTGAGTGCAAGTTTCGGATAGCCCGCAAAGCCAGCCTGCCTTACGCTGGGAGTGGAGGTAAACATGGCCTCGATGAGTGATTCGTATCTGCGCGTGCAACTGGAAGAGAGACAGGCGAGGCTTCGAGCCTCGGTCAACGGCGCCGCACAAACAACCGCGATCGCAAAGCTTCTCCGGGAAGTGGACTCGGCGCTCGATCGCATGGCCAAGGGGACGTACGGAAACTGCGAAGGATGCGACGGCTCGGTCGAGGCCGGGCGCTTGCTCGCGGATCCACTGGTTCAATTCTGCTTGGATTGCTTGACGCAAGAGCAGCGTCACGCACTCCAGGATGACCTCGAGCTGGCTTCGAGAATCCAGCGAGCGCTGCTGCCGCCCAAGGCCCTGCGCGCGGCCGGGTGGGACGCACACTATTTTTACGAACCTGCCGGTCCCGTCAGCGGGGACTACGCCGATTTGATTCCCTGCGAGAAGAATGATTCGGAACTGTTTTTCGCGGTGGGAGACGTTTCCGGCAAGGGCGTGGCGGCGTCCATGTTGATGACGCATCTGCACGCCATGTTCCGCAGCCTGACGACCGTGGGCATGCCGCTCGATCAATTGCTGCGCCGTGCCAATCGCGTCTTCTGCGAAAGCACGATGGCGGGCCAGTTTGCGACGCTGGTGTGCGGCCGTGCCAGCCACACGGGCGAAGTCGAGCTTTCGAGCGCCGGGCACCCGCCGGTTCTGCTGGTCCGCAAGGGTGACGTCGGGAGCATCGAGTCCTCGGGATTTCCGCTTGGCATGTTCAATGAAGGGGAATACCGGGTGCAGAAGATTACGTTGGTGCCGGGCGACAGCCTGGTTCTTTACACCGACGGAGTCTCGGAAACGCGAAACCCTTCGGGGGCTGAATACGGCACGCAGAACCTGACCCAGCTCGCCCGCGGACACTACGGAGAGCGGCCCGAGACCATGGCCGCGGCCTTCCTCAATGGATTGCAAGCGCACGCCGGCGCAACGTCGCAAGATGACGACCGCACGCTGATGGTGATTCGCCGCGCGTGAAGCAGGCGACGTTCTGGAACTCCTTCCACAGAGTCCAGCTTCGAGGCAGGAGCCTCCGGACGGCTCCGCTGGAGCACCATTCGTATCAATTCGAATTGAAATAACGATTGCCACATTTTCCCTCAACAAGCCGAATCTAGTGGCGGTTTAGAAATTCCATCTTGCTGAATTTTGGGCGCTTAACCTTGCGCTAAATAGTTTTCCCGTGGCGATTAACCAGGGGAATCGAACCGCCCAAAATCGCCTATTTTTGCCCTCCCAGAGCGGGCTTCTATACGAATTTCTCCCTGGCGCCTCGCCTGCCTCGAAGTTTCGACCCCTTTGCATCGTCCTTGCCTTCTCCCATCGAATAACACATCACGCCCGGAGAAAACAGGGGGTTGCATGTGTAAAAATTTTGGCCGGGGTCCACCAAGTTTCCGGTTTGTCGACTCGACGACCAAGTGAACGTCGACGTCAGAGGAGGAGCCGCAAGGCGCTGGGATAGTTTCCGAGTCCACGACGATACGCCCGGAATCGTATTGGCAATCGGTTGCAATCCCGTGTTAGGAGTCTGGTTCGAACTTGGCTGAATGAGATCCCATTCCCGGGAAGAAGACGGGATCATTCTCTAACTTTGCTGCTTCGTGCAGCGCGCAAATAATCTGCTCCACGTCCTCCCGTACCCGCTTGGCGTCGGCGCTGGTTGAGGACAATTTTTCCCATAATGTCCTCGGCCTCTGGCCAAGGAACTCGTCGAGGTACTCGTCAACGTCCATGAGCTGGCCTGGCTCGGTAATTGTCACCGTCTTTCCATGGGCAAGCGCGTTACGGAACCGAAAGAGTTCATCGATCGATTGTCGGGGGCGCTGGTCTGCCGGAAAGGATAAGCCAAGTTTTTCGCAGACGACCTCCAGCTTGCCCAGCGGGGAGAGCACCTCAAGGGTTGCCCAGGAAGTGAAAAGTTGCTGTCCAATGTGGTTGAGGTACGCCTCCAAGGTGAAAGCGGTGAGCAGAAGGCTGGACATATACACCCAAGAGGAGCCTTTTGCTTCGGCCTCCCCACGCTCAAGCAAGACTCTTGACCCATGCCACAGTTCTGCATAGGTGTGTACAGTACGGGACTTGGAAACACAGGCTTTCGGCTTTCGAGTAGGCAACTTCGGACTCCTTACGACATGACCTCCTGCTGCCGCACCCTTTAATTAGGTTACGGCAGCGCAGCAGCGGCAATCATTCGAGCCGCGGTCAGCAGCAGCGGCTCGTTAGACACTCAGGGACTTAGTGCCTTCGTGATGGACCCCCATTTCCCCTCGAACACCTCCACTTCGGCTATCGAGACGTTGGGAACGCCACGCCCAGAAAAGGACTAACCGTGACGTGCTCGATACGCCCTGTCGTAGATGTCGGCGCCGCGTAGGTACACCTGATACAACTCCTCCGGTGTGAGAATAAAGAACCGCGGCGCAAGCTTCCCGCGCTCCTCATCTGGTCCTGGCGACGCCGACGGGATCGGCGGAACGAAGACCAATACCCATCTGACACGAGAATCACCGCCTCCTGGCGGCTTCGATCCGCGCTCACCGATCAGCCACTTCCGCTTGTCAGAGCACTTCACCTCGATGCGTACGAGCTTTTCGCTGGTGTCCGACATCGCAAAGACGTCAGCGCGCTTCGACGTACCATACGTGACGGCCGCGTGAATACCGCGCCGATTTAGCTCAGACGCGACGGCGAATTCGCCCGCGAGATTCAGGAAAGACTTGTCTTCGTGACCCATATATGTCGGTGCGTCTACCTCTTGTTTAGGCCGACCTGCCTAGACCGCCATGGCGGGCGGCCTAAGACCGGCCACGCCCACGATTGCGGCGTCGGTGAGTTGACATTATAAAGCCACTTATAATCTATCAGGCATATTACCTCCATCTTCTTAGGGCGAGCGGCGGGCGCCCCGATGAAAAACATCGGGGTGCAGAAAACGCACAGCTCTTCGGCAAGCTCAGGGTGAACATGGATTCGGGTACGCTCACCACAAGTGGTTCGGCAGCCTCACCATGAAAGCAGCGCCCCTACGAAAGGCGAGAAGAAATTCAAGAGGACCGCAAAGAAGGAGAGATTCCTCGCTCCGCAAAACCATTCGGAGCGCACACGACGCGCTTCGTAAGCCCGACCGGAGCGCAGACTGCGCGCTCCGCTCGGAGTGGCACACGAAGGGAGTATGATCGGGCAAAGACCCCACGCGTAAAACCGACGCGTGGGGCACCCGGCAGTATTATGCGTTCCTCAACGGGCGCAGCGAGCGGCGCCCCTACGAAAGGCGATGGGCGCGAAGAAATTCAAGAGAGCCGGAGAGACTCTTCGGCAGGGTCGGGACAAGCAGCGGGCGCAGCGAGCGGCGCCCCTACGAAAGGCGAGAACAAATCCAGAAGAGCCAGAAAGAAAGAGAGATTCCTCGCTCCGCTCGGAATGACACACGCAGCGAGATTTCCGCGGACGGCTAGGGAAGGATGGGGCGCTCGAGGCCGAGGTGGGTGCGGCGGTGAGTGAAGACTCGGACGCCGCGTCCATCCGCGGCGGCATCTCGCAAGGGCGAATGGCGCAGCAAATCCTCCAATTCTTCCGCGGTGTACGCCGAGTGAACCGAAGCGCGATAGAGTTTGTACATCACGCCGGAATAGTGCCTGCCATGCCAGCGAACGTGCAGAGGAAATGCCGGGCGAGACGGGCGGCGCAGGTCTCGAATCAGAATGGCGCCGGTCGGATTCGCCAGGCGCGCGACTTCGGCAAACAAACGCTGCGGCTCCGCTACATGATGAAGGACTGAATTGCACATCACCAGGTCGAAGCTCGCGTCGGGAAATGCCAGGCGGTTGCCGTCGGCGACAATGAATTGGACGCGTCCATCGGACGCCGGGGCGAGGCTGGCACGCGCCTGAGCGATCATATTCGGCGCGCGGTCCACGCCGACCAGAGTCCATCCCGGCAGCCGCCGCGCAAGTTTCAGGACAATTTGTCCCGGCCCGGTGCCGATGTCGAGCGCGCGGCCGGATTCCCTGCCCCGCACCAAACGCACGGCGTGCTCGACGAGCGTGTCGTCAATCTTGTCGAGATGGGATTGCGCCGCCGCGGACGAATAGGCCTCTACTTCGCTTGCATCGTCCATCGCCTCGGGTTCCGGAACTCGCGGCAGATCGAAGAGTCCCATGGCACGAACTTATTGAATCGCGGCAGCGATGGCAACGGATTTTTGCGCAGGGGTCTCGGCCGGCGCTGGAGCGGAAGGCCAGCCGACGGCGCGATTGATGCGGTCGAAAACATCGCGGCCAGTGGCTTCGACGGTGAGGCACTGGTTGCCAAGGCAGCGAAGAAAAACACCGCCCTCGGGCGCTTGGAACTGGAAGTAATTCGGCCGGCGGAACAAATCGGTCCGCGTCTTGTATTTCATTTCGAGGGCTTCGCTGTACTGGCCGAAGAAGCGCGCCGCGTCTTCGGAATTATCGAGGCGCAGGCGGAATACGAGCAGCGTCGCTTTCGTCTTCACATTCTCGAAGGTGGCGTAGCGATCGCCGTTCCACGCCGGCGATAGATTCGCGGCGCGATCTTCTCCGATGAATTGTTTCAACACCTCGTGCAATCCGAATTCACCGAGGATGTTGTCCTCGAGCTTCCGGTAGTCACTTGGAACCTGCGCGCCGAGCTCCGGCAGCGTGACCGGATCCACTTTGAAGCCGGCGAGGTAATCCTCCGGATGCAGAATCTGCTGCGTTGAAAGCGGCGGGTTGGCAAACACTTTCCTGAAATCGGACCAGCCAGAGTTGGCCTTGAGGAACGCCTGAGTGAACTTCGTCCCGGCAAGATAAGGGAAAAGGAGCAAGTCGCGAATAAACATGGGGGCCTTGGCCATTTCCGGGTCCTTGGCCATCTCGCTGAGGGCCTGCGTGCGGATCAATTGCGCGATGTCGGGCAAGTCGCGCACGCTGGTGTTTTGCTCGCGGAACGAATAGTCGAGCATGGCCGCGAGCGCGGAGCCTTCGATCACCGAATCGCGCGCGAGCTCGCCGTCATCGTTGGGGCGCGCCGCTTTCTCCCAGGCGTCGATATTGAAATTCTGGTCGTGGAGCGCGTGCGTCAGTTCGTGCGCCATCACGACTTGTTGCTCGTTGAGCGGAATCCAGTCGGCAATGTAGAACTCTTTCGTCTTGGGATCGTAAAGCCCGGCGACCTGCTCGGTGAGCAATTCGAGGAGAAAGGACTCGAGGGGAAAACCCTTGGGCATAAGGCCGAACGCTTCGAGGGTCTTGTCATCGGCATAGCGCTGGGCCGGAGTCTTGTCCTCTTCCATTTCCTTCACGAGATATTGGCGAATTTCATCGCGCGTGCGGAGGCTCTTCGCGAGCGGCGCCTTCACCGGCAGGTCGAGCAGCTTGCTCATCTCGGCCAGAACTTCGTCCGCGGCTTTCAAGAACTCCGGGGGCGTCGTCGCACGCGGGAGCGCAGCCGCGCCGGACGCGGCCTGAGGCGGCGCAGAAGATGGCATTGCGGCCACGGGCGGCGACTGTTGTGCTGCGGTTGCGAAGCTGAGACACAGCACCGCCAGGACGACTGCGAGGAGACGATTCATTCGGTTTGCTCCCATGGCCGTTTTAGATGACAAAATTAGGATAACAGTTTCCGCAGCGGATACCTTTTTCAGGGAGAACGATGCGGCGAGAGCGTCAGGGTTTGGGCAAGGGGACGTCGGA
>JBGQEW010000072.1:0-12672 GCA_041496565.1 Terriglobia bacterium
CGCACAGCCTGGTTTTCGTCCGCAAGGCTTGCATCGTAAATACCAGGCACAATCGCCGTGGCCATGTGCTTCAGCCCTTCGAGCCCGTGAAAGGCGGCATCGGGTTGCACGCTGATGGCTCGGATCGCGGGGTTCAATTCTTTCAGGCGCCTCGTCGTGCCGACAAACGTCCCGCTCGTGCCCAGGCCCGCGACAAAATGGGTGACGCGCTGGCGCGTCTGGCTCCAGATTTCGAGAGCCGTCGCGTCGTAGTGTGCGCGCCAATTCTCGGGATTATTGTACTGGTCTGGGTAGAAATACCGGTCCGGAGATTCTGCATAGATTTGCCGGGCGCGGCGGATAGCTCCGTCCGAACTTTCATCCGCTGGGGTGAGCACGAGCTTGACCCCGTAGGCTTTCAGAATTTGTTTTCGCGCGTCCGACGCGCTCTCCGGCAAGCATAGCTCGACGCGGTATCCCTTGGCGGCGCCAATCATCGCGTACGCGATGCCGGTATTGCCGCTGGTTGCATCGAGAATCGTCTTGCTGTGATCGAGCGCCCCGGAGCGTTCGCCCGCGCAAATCATACGGAGTGCTGCACGGTCCTTTACGGAGCCGCCAGGGTTGAACCACTCCGCCTTGGTGTAGATTTCGACGTCCTGGAACTCCGAGGCTACGCGCCTCACGGGCAGCAGCGGCGTGTTACCGATGCGGCCGAGCAATTCTTCATCCCCTCGTGGGCAGATGATATGCCGTGATTCTGCGAGCGTTGAAGAACGAATGGCGTTCACTCTTCCCTCAGTCCCCCAGGGGCAAGTCGAGTTCAGTCTCGAGCCCTCGCGAGCCACGGGGCCTCCCGCACGGAACCTGCACGTGTGTGAGGCCCCTTGTATTCAGTTAATATGACACAATTTAGCAAGAACACCCCCGCCCGGTAGGGAATGGCACGGAACTGCCGTCGAGCGGTCATTTTACGGGTCTGAGCCGCGCTTTTCATATGCGACCCAAATGGTCCCATATTGTTCGATGCGGCGTAGGTGTACTGGGAACCCTAAAGTTTCATCTTTACAGCACGCAGGTGGAATCCTTAACCTAGGGTGCATATGTGGTACGTCAATCAGCCATTTGAGATGAAGCAAATCGAGGCCCTGCCCGGCGCCGGGTTCACCGTGCGGAACACAGGAGGAGTGGTGCGCATTGAGAAGTTCGGCTGCGGCGCCGAAATGCGGAAAACTCCGGACGGCCGCTACCAATTAACTGAACTACCTTCTCCGATGAAACTGGGAATGTTCGCGCGCCTTTGGGATGCGGGCTATCAGAAGTTTCTGCTGACGAGTGACGGACGCAAGTTTCCTGCTAGGGTCCAGGAATTAAGCCAACTGCGCCGATTCAACGAGGAGCTACGCACGGTCCTGGGCATCCCAACCTATTACAATGAGGCGATTGGTTCCACGAGCCACATCAGCGTGTATGACCGCTTGAAAGGCCGTCCCGGCGACGTGCCGGACGAGACGGTCGGAGTCAAGACCCCGGCGGAAGAGTAATCCCCTAGAAGCCAACCGTTCGGCAAGACAGAAAACGGGGAATAGAAACTCGCGACTTGAAATTCGTGCGCGGCGGCTTCAACGGGTGGTGCGTTCGAGGAAGCTACGAAATTCCGCGGGATGAATGCGGTGCTTCGCAACCTTGCGAGAACCGAGGAAAATGACGGGCACGTCGTTGGTGTAGCGCTCGCGCAACAACGGATCTCGATCAATATCCACTTCGTGCAGCGTGGCGGAGAATTCGCGCAGGAGGGGCGCCATCGCCGCCTTGGCTTCATCGCACAGATGACAGTCCGCGCGCGTGTAGATCGTGACGTCGCGAGGCTCCGCAACGGACAGCCGGCCGGCTTCCGTGCGGGAATAAAAGTCGCCGCCTTCGCCGGGCTGAAGCAAGCCCTCGCGGACCAGCCCCGCAACCGCATCGAGCACGGCTTCGCGCTCCGCCGGCGGATTGCCGCCGACGAATTCAAGCATCGTGTGCAGGTCGAGGGCGTCACGGTCGAGCTCATCAAACAGCGACAGGATGCGATTTCCAGTTGGGACCATATTGTTTGTTTCGCTCAGAATGACCACGCCCGAACTCGCACCGCATTCCACTAGGGATTGATTTTGTATCCACTCTGGAACGCGCCCATGTGCGGAAAAAACGCGTGCGCGCGAAAGACCTCCATGATCTGCCGGATGTGGCCGAGATCGTGGAAGGCCCACTCGTTCATCAGTTGGCCCACGGTGATCTGTCCGTACTCCTGGTGCTTGCCGCGACGCACCACCATCCCTGCGGGGACGTAGCGGAGCCAGGAGAGCGTGCGATCCCGCTCATGGCAGAATTTTTTCAAGTGTTCGGGAGCGCGGCCGGCGTAGCGGCCGGCCTTGTAGGCAGCATTCTGGTCATACGATTCGAGGAGTGGCGAATCCTCCTCGACCATTTTCTTGATGCGCTGCCGGAAAGCGACATCTTCCGTTTCAGCCAGATGCGCCAGGATCTCGCTGATGGACCATCGCTCCATTGACGGCTTCCAGTGCAGTTGCTCGTTGGTCGCCGTGTGGATGATCTTTTCGATGATGATGGGCGTCTGCTCGAGCACGGCCAACCCAGGCAACGACGTGGACCTTGCGGCGGTTTCCATCCGCTCCTCCTACGCAAGATTGCGATGCCAATCTTATACCGCAGTCGGGGGAAAAATTGAATCGGTGCCGCGTGAAGAGCCGAGGACCAACAGAGCGGACAGATCGGCTGGCTTGTGCGGCGCGGCGGCGCGTGGTACACCCTGGAAGGAGGCAAAGCGGGATGGCGCAAGTCGTGGCATTGGTCGACGACATCTTTTTCCAGGCGAAGATTGCGGAGGCGGCACGGCACGTTGGAGTGGAACTGAAAGCCGTCACCACGGGCGACGCGCTGGTGGAGGAAGTTGCTCGCTCCAATCCGGGGCTCGTGATTGTGGACTTGAACGCGCGGCAAGGCCCGGTGGAAGCAATCGAGCGGCTGCGCGCGGCGGGCGCGACGACGCCGCTCGTGGCTTACCTTTCGCACGTGCAGGTGGAGCTGGCGGAACGCGCGCGGGCCGCCGGAGCGCGCGAGGTGATGCCGCGTTCAAAATTCTCGCAGAACCTGGCAACCATCCTCGCGCAGGCGAAATCCTAACCCCTCGGAACCAACGTGAATACACACCTGAGATCCAAAGCCATATTGCTAGCGTTTCTAATGGTGATCCCTTTCGCGCGGCTGCTCCCGGCCCGCGCGCAACAAGCGGCGCACCCACAGGCAGGAGAGCAGGCAAACCCCACGGGGGCGCTTATTGCGGCACTTGTGGCCGCCTGCCGGCAAACTGAGTCCGGATTTGCCACCTACTTGACCGCGGAAAACGCCGAAGCCTTCCGCGCGTTGCCGGAAAAAGAGCGCACGGGAATCTTGCGGCGGTTTTCCTTGATTGACGACCCCGGCCGGCCTCTCATTTCGTCCGACCCGCAGAACCATGCCGTCGTGCGCTGCGAAGCCTCGCGGGTGACGGTAGAGTTTCGCTTCGGCGTCGAGCGTGTCCAGGAGAATCTCGCATTTATTCCCGTGCAAGTGGTGGACGGCCGCGCCATCGAGTTCGGAATGGTGCACGAAGGAGGAGGATGGCGGCTACTTTCGCTCGGATTGCTGCTGCTGAATATTCCGGAGCTATCGAAGCTGTGGGCCGAACAAGCGCTCGACGGGAGCGAGAGGACGGCGATTGCGACTCTGCACCGCCTAGCGGACGCCATTGCCACGTATCGCCGTGCCTATGGCAACCTGCCTGAATCTTTGAATCAGTTAGGCCCCGCGCCGAAGGATGGTGTGTCGCCCGACGCGGCGCAGCTCGTAGATGCGGATCTGGCCGGCGGAGAACGAGAGGGCTACCGCTTCCGCTATCGCATTGCGCCTGCGCCCGATGACGGCGAGCAGCGATTCGAGCTGGCCGCCCAACCGATCGAGTACGGCCAAACGGGCCGACGGTCGTTCTACCTCGATGCCCAGGGTAAACTGCGCGGCGCCGATCATCAGGGTGCAGTCGCCACGGCGGACGATCCTGAGCTTCCGTCCGAGAACAGCGAATAATCCCGGGCGAAGGATACTCGAAGGCGCTCGGGTCAGGTATAATGCGCGAATCTTATTCACGAGATAGGACGACCATCCCGAGTGCGCGAGGGGAGCGAATGGCGCAAACGAACGCGAGCAGGGTAATTGCCGACTGGGTCATTCCGGGCGAAGGGTTCGTCTGGGATGCGGCCCGCGTGGCCGCGGCGAACTTGCTGCTGGTGCTGTGCGCGTGGCTCGCCGTGCCGCTGCCGTGGACGCCCGTGCCGATCACCGGGCAGACGTTTGGCGTTCTGCTGGTTGCAGTGCTGCTGGGTTCACGTCGCGGGGCGCTCGCGCTGGGGCTTTATTTGCTTGAAGGGCTGGCGGGCTTGCCGGTGTTTCAGCCGTTCGGCTTGCCAGGCGTTGCGCGGCTCGCGGGGCCGACGGCGGGATATCTGCTTGCGTATCCAGCAGCAGCATTTGCGACCGGCTGGCTGGCGGAACACGGCGCGGGCAAGTCGGTGGCGCGTCTGGCAGGTGCGCTGCTCTCCGGCGAAATCGTGATCTTCGCGGGAGGCTGCGCCTGGCTCGCCGCAGTCATGCAGCTTGGCTGGACCAGGGCCATCGCCGCGGGCGCGACCCCATTCCTGCCAGGCGAGTTGATCAAAATGTTGCTTGTGATCGCAGCCGTGCGCGGCGTTGAACACGTTCGGCAGCGAGCATGAACCGCTGCAGCTCTGAAGGACTCGGGCTGCGAATTGCGTTATTCTTGGGTGCATCGCGAGGTGCACATGCCTCCCACCGCCATGCCTCAACCGGAAACACCTGAACAAGCCGTGCGTTCAGCAAACCGGCGCTATTACGCTGCTCTGGAATCGCTCGAGCTGGAGCAAATGGAAGCCATCTGGTTGCACGAGGATTGGATCGAGTGTGTGCATCCCGGCTGGGACCTGCTGATCGGTTGGGATGAGGTGCGTGAAAGCTGGCTTCGGATATTTACGAACACCAAGCGGATCAACTTAGCGATCAGCTCGGTTTGGGTGCGCGTGGAAGGCGCAGTCGCCTGGGTCGCGTGCACCGAACACGTCACCACCCTGTTCTCGAGCGGCTTTGACGAGGCCATGGTACAGGCGACCAACATCTTCGTGCTGCGTGATGGGGAATGGCGCTTAGTGACGCATCATGCTTCGCCGCTCCCGCCGGAAAATAAGCCAACCGTGCAATAGCGTCCACCCCGAACTTTGCAATCGCCCTTTCAACATGCGGGACAAAGTTGGTGAAACGGCCCCGGCTCAGCTAACATTCTCCCCTCGCCATGCAGGCTTCTCACCCAGCAAGAAGTTTTGGCGCCTTCGGGCTCCCACTCATCTCCATTGCTCTGACTGCTATTGCTCTCGCTCCCTGCGTGAGATTGCATGGAGGGACGTTCCCTCGACGGCACGGTCAGGAGCCTGGGGGACTGGCCGATGGGCAGCAGGATATCGAAGCTGCGCGGCCCGTCTTCGCGTTCCACAGCGGGTTCTGGATCAATCTCCACCACGTTCTCTATCAGCAAGCCCGGCTGCGGCAGCAACGGCCGACCAGCCGTGGTGGCGGCGCGGCGACGACCGATGGAGCAGTTGGCAAAGGGCGTGAACGAACGGCCCTAGACGCGCCGAATTGGAACGCGGCGATCAATTTTTACGATGACTCGATGGCGGCCCGCGACCTGCTGTTCGACAGCCGGATGGTGGAAATCAACGATCGCTTGGCGCAGTTCGAAATTTGTGAAGACCTGTCCGGACGCGACGATCCCGACTGTGCTTCGGGCTTGGACCATGACCTCCTGCAGATGCTCGAACGCGCCGCGCCGATCTATCGCGAGCGCTGGTGGCCGGAGGACGATCGCGCGAACCGCACCTGGATCGCAGGAGTCGCGCCGCTGGTGCGGCAGAGCGGCAAGCCGCGCGCTGACCAGCTCGCCGCGGTCTATCACGCGCAATGGCCGCGGAATCCGATCCGTGTAGACGTGGTTTCTTACGGCGGACCTTTCGGCGCTTACACAACTCTCGAGCCGCTGCACATCACGATGTCGAGCTCGGATCCACGCAATCAGGGGCTTGCGGGGTTCGAGATTCTCTTTCACGAGGCTTCGCACGCGTTGGCAGGCGCAGTGCAGGAGGCGATTGTGCGGGACTGCCGCGCGGCGAACAAACCGATCCCGCGGGACCTGTGGCACGCACTGCTGTTCTACACGACTGGCGAGCTGGTGAAGCGGCTGTTTGAAAAGACCTCAGCTCCTGGCGCGGCGAGCTATACTCCGTACGCTGTGCGGAATCGGCTGTATTCACGGGGCTGGCAGGACTACGAACGGGACCTTGAGCGTTCCTGGCAACCCTACCTCGACGGCAAGACCAATTTCGACCATGCGCTCGAACGACTGGTGGCGGGGTTGTAACGCTGCCGCGCTCCCAGCGTCAACCGTGAATCGGGGACCTCTGAATTGAAGACATCACTCTTCGCCGGTTTCGCTGTCGCGCTTTGCATGACAATCGCTGCGGCGCAGGAGCCGCCAGCTCCACCGCCCGATTTCCCGAAGCTTGCGCGCACGTTCGTGATCGAGCTTGCGACCGGCCAGTTCGACAAGGCCGCAGCTCAATTCGACGCGACGATGTTCCAAGCCCTTCCGGAATTGAAACTCGCAGAAGTTTGGAGCGGCCTGCTTGCGCAGTTTGGCGCGCTCAAAGGGATAACGGGCGTGCGCATGGAAACGGCACAGAAACTGCGGATCGCCCTTGTCACTTGCCAATTCGAAAAAGCTGCGCTTGAAGCCAAGATCTCGTTCACGGCGGACGCGAAAATCGCCGGGCTGTTCTTTGTACCGGCCGCGGCGGGCGGTTCGGCTCCGCCGTCCGGATGGACCGCGCCTCCTTACGTGAATTCGAGCGCCTTCCACGAGGAAGCAATCACGGTCAGCGACGGGCATTGGGAACTGCCAGGGACAGTGACGACCCCAGCGGGCGACGGTCCCTTTCCAGCTGTCGTGATGTTGCAGGGCTCTGGGCCACACGATGCGGACGAGACCATCGGGCCGAATAAGCCATTCAAGGACATTGCTTGGGGACTCGCCAGCCGCGGCATCGCCGCGCTGCGCTACACGAAGCGCACAGCGAAATACGGCATGCAGTCGAGCGACGATGTGAACTCGCTCACCGTAAGGGATGAAACGATGGACGACGCGCGCGCCGCCGTCGCTCTTGCCGCGCGCCAGCCGCACGTTGATCCGAAGCGTGTCTACTTGCTCGGGCACAGCCTGGGTGCGTTCCTGGCGCCGCGCATCGCGAACGGCGATCCGCAAATCGCCGGGCTCATCCTTCTGGCCGGCAACACGCGGCCCACGGAGCAATTAATTGTCGAGCAGGTTCGCTATCTGACAGGCCGCAACGGGCCGGTGACGCCGGAGGGCCAGAAGCAGATTGACGCTGCCGAGCAGATTGCGCGTGAAGTCGAAAGCCCGGACCTGAAGCCCGGCGCGACAATCAACATTTTCGGCGGCCAGACGCCAAGCTCTTACTGGCTTGACCTGCGCAGCTATCATCCCGCGGAAGTCGCGGCAGGGCTCAAGCTCCCGATTCTCGTCTTGCAGGGCGACAAGGACTATCAGGTACGGATCGCGGACTTTGACGGGTGGAAGAAAGCGCTTGCTGGCCACGCAAATGCGACATTCAAGCTATACCCTTCTCTCAATCATCTGTTTATGATCAGCGCGGCAACGAGCGATGGACTTTCCTCACCTTCCGAGTACAGCAAGCCTGGGCACGTTTCACCCGAGGTAGTGCAGGACATTGCTGCTTGGATCTCCGCGCAGGGGAACAGGGCGAAATGACGTACGCGAGAGCCATTTCCGAAGCTCAATCGTAAATTCTTCGTGGATTTCTCATTAGAGACACTTAAGGAACATCTCGGAAGCCCGATTTGTGCGCGACGGATGCTTGTGATAACCTCCTCAACTTGAGACAGCGCGTAAATCGTCGGATAGCGTTCACTCCAAAACAAATTCAAGACTGTGACGGGCGAACGGTTCGCCAGCTTTTTGGCCGGCCCGGTCCCGGCGCAGCTTAAGAGCGCATTCCGAGCGATGAGGGAGCAAGAATCCCATGGCGACACAAGCGGCAATCACTCAAACCACAGAAATCCGGCTGGCGCATTCCCCTGATTGCGACGATGCCTTCATGTTCTATGCCTTGGCGACGGGGAAAATCCGCACGCCGGGGCTGAAATTCACGCACGTTCTTTCCGACATCGAGACGCTGAACCAATCCGCCAAGAAGGAAGTCTACGACGTGACGGCGTTGAGCTTTTACGCCTACTCGTTTCTGGTGGACAAGTACGTGTTGCTGGATTGCGGCGCCAGCTTCGGCGAAGGTTATGGGCCGGTCGTCGTCTCCTCGCGGCCGCTCAAGAAGACGGACTTGGCCGGCCGCAAAATCGCCGTGCCGGGAACGCTGACCACGTCGTATCTGGCTCTGAAACTTTTCGAGCCGCGCGTCGAGACGGTCACGATCCCGTTCGACAAGATTCTCGACGCGGTGAGTGCCGGAGAGGTGGAAGCCGGGCTGCTGATCCATGAAGGGCAACTGCTCTACTCGCAGGCGGGACTGCACCGCGTGGTGGATCTGGGGCAATGGTGGCAAGCGGAAACAAAGCTGCCGCTGCCGTTGGGTGCGAACGCGATTCGGCGCGCGCTGGGCGCGGAAGTCGGACGGCAGGTGGCGCGCGTGATCCGCGAGAGCGTGGCCTACGGTATGGAGCACCGCGACGCAGCGCTCTCCTACGCGCTGCAATTTGCCCGCGACATGGACCCCGAGCTCGCCGACAAGTTTGTGGGCATGTACGTGAACAACTTGACGCTGAATTACGGCGAAGAAGGCCGCCGAGCCGTCAGCGAACTCTACACCCGCGGCGCCGCCGTAGGTCTGGTGCCCGCATCGGTTGTCGTGGAATTCCTCGATGAGGTAGCCGCTTGAGCGCGCAGAGCGCGAACTCTTCGGGACTGCTATTGTCACACACGGGAAGCTACCCACGCGTTGGAGACTCCGTAGACCTGCAAGTGTTGCGCCGCACCATCGCGGCCACCGATCGCGGCGAGCGGACGGCAGCCGACCTGACCGATGCCGAAAAAGATATGACGCGGCGTGCGATCTCCGACCAGGTCCGCGCCGGCCTGGACGTGCTGACCGACGGACAAATCCGCTGGGCCGACCCGGTGTCTTATCTCGCCGGCAAGCTCGAAAACGTACAGATCAAGGGCCTGCTGCGATTTTTCGACACGAACACGTATTTCCGCCAGCCGGTGCTGACCGGCGTGCCGAAGCGCACGGGCCCGATGGTAGTCGACGATTACACCTTCGCCCGAAATGCGCTGGGACATTTGCCGACGCCGCCGGAAAAAGCGGGCAAGCTGGCGATCAAGCCGATTTTGACGGGACCTTACACACTGGCGAGATTCTCGCATTCGGAGAACGGCACGGCAGGATCGCTCGAGGGGCGCGCGGCGGCATATGCCGAAGCGCTGGCCGCTGAAATCACGGCGCTGGCCAACTCCGGCACGAGCCTCATCCAGGTGGATGAGCCCGCGATTGCCAAATATCCAGCCGATTGGGGAGTGTTCGAAAGCGCGCTAGCGCCGCTGGTGAAAGCGCGGGACCAAGCAACCGGGAGCGGCAAGAAGGTCGAGCTGGCGCTCTATGTTTATTTCCACGATTGCTCGCCGATCTACGAAAAACTCGCCGCGCTGCCGGTTGACGTGCTCGGCGTTGATTTCACGTACAACCCGAAACTGGTGGACTTGGTGGCCGCAGCCGGCTCGCAAAAGCCGCTGGGCATGGGCCTAATTGACGGGCGCAACACGAAGCTCGAAGATCCAGCCACGGTGGCTCGCCAGATCGAGCGCTTGATGAGAAAGATCACAGGAGGGCGGGCCTACTTGGGGCCTTCCTCCGGACTCGAATACTTGCCGCGGGACCGCGCGTATGCCAAGCTGGAATTGTTGGGAAAGGTTTACGCCGCGCTGAACGGATGAAGAGACAGGCCTGATGAGCCGCGCCAAACTCGAAAAACTGGGATTGAACCTTCCTCTCTTCCCTACCACTTCGGTGGGAAGCTTTCCGAAACCGGACTATTTGATGAAGGCCCGCGGCGATTTCAACAAGGCTAAGATTTCACGCGAAGAGCTTACGGAGCTCGAACGGAAAGCAACTGTGTTCTGGATCGAGAAACAAGAAGAGCTCGGCGTGGACGTCCTTGTGGACGGCGAAATGTACCGCGGCGACATGGTGGCCTATTTTGCCGAACAATTGCCCGGCTTCACCGAAGGCGGTCTGGTGCGCAGCTACGGCAACCGGTATTACCACAAACCGATTATCACGGGCGAAGTAAAATGGCCCGGCCCGATCACCGGGGACTGGTGGAAGTTCGCGCAGGGTCTGACAAGGAAGCCGGTGAAGGGCATGCTCACGGGCGCGTACACGATCATGGATTGGAGCTTCAACGAGCACTATCCCGACCGCAGAGCGACGGCGATGGCGCTCGCCGGAGTAATCCACAAAGAAGTCGAAGCCCTGATCGCCGCCGGCTGCAAGATCGTTCAAATTGACGAGCCGGCGCTCTCGGTGCGGCCCGAGGAACTGCCCATCGCCATTGAAGCGATGGAGCGCACCACCCTGGGGCTGGACGCCTATTTCGTCACGCACGCGTGCTATGGCGAGTTCGAATTGATCTATCCGGGAATGCTCGACCTCGCGGTGGACAATTTCGATCTCGAGATGTCGAACAGCGACCACAATCTGCTGGAGCTATTCCGCCGCAACCCGTTTACGAAGGATATCAGCTTCGGCGTCGTGGACGTGCACACTCACAAACTCGAGGAACTGCCGGCGGTGCGGAAACGCTTGAAAGAAGCGCTCACCATTTTGCCGAAGGAAAGCATCTGGGTGGACCCGGATTGCGGACTGAAGACGCGCACCGTCGACGAGGCAATCGAAAAACTTCGCATCTGCGTCGCCGCCGCCAAGGCATTTCGCAATTAGAATTCATGGCAATGGTCCAACAGAACCCGGACTCGACCTAAATCCCTCCCGGCGACTCGTGCCACGAATCGGCCCGAACGGAAGTTGAGCTACCGAGGCTGCGATCACCCAAGCATCTACTTTGCGACGCTGCCACTGGCCGAAGATCGACTTGGCCATCCGTTATCACGACGAAGAATGGGGTGTGCCCGTGCACGACGACCGGAAACTGTTCGAATTCCTCGTCCTCGACGCGTTCCAGGCCGGCCTAAGCTGGGACACCATCCTGCGCAAGCGCGAAAACTTTCGCTCCGCGTTCGACAACTTCGATGCGGAGCGAGTGGCGGGCTACGACACGCAAAAGGTGAAAGAGCTACTGCGCGACAGCGGCATTATCCGCAATCGGCTGAAAATCCATGCAACGATCGGGAATGCCAACAAGTTTCTCGAAGTGCAGAAGGAATTCGGCAGCTTCGATCGTTACATCTGGCAGTTCGTCGGCGGCAAGCCGCGCATCAACCGGCGGCGTTCGCCCAGAGAAGTTCCGGCGCGCACGCGCGAATCCGACGCGATGAGCGAGGATTTAAAGCGGCGGGGATTCAAGTTCGTCGGCTCGACGATTTGCTACGCGTTCATGCAGGCGGCGGGGATGGTCAACGACCACGCCGTGCATTGCTTCCGCCACGCTCCGCTCAGCTGATGTTGCACAGACTGCCCGGGTCAAGACCGAGTCCAATCGGAACGTGAACTAGGGTAGCTGCGCTTACCTTGACGCGCGGACGCGGATTCAATAAAGTCGAATTCCCGCATGAGAAACCATGGCCGCAGCTCCGTCGCCGTTGTTTTCTGTTTCTTACTTCTCACCTCGGTTTCGGTCGCGATCAAGGCCCAGTCGCCGACGCCTCAGAAGCAAGCCCGGCAGCTTCGCCCATACACCCCGCCGGACGCGGCCGCCGGTGAAATCGCGGAACCGATCTGGCCCGTCGCGCCGGTACGCGCTGCGAGGGGGATGGTGGTGAGCGACGAGCGGCTGGCGTCGGAGGCGGGCGTTCAGATATTGAGGAAGGGCGGAAATGCGGTGGACGCGGCTGTGGCCGTGGCGTTCGCACTAGCGGTAGTCGAACCGCAAGCGGGCAACATCGGCGGGGGAGGATTCATGCTGGTCCGGCTGCGCGACGGGCGCGCAAGCTTCTTGGATTATCGCGAAGAAGCCCCGAAAGCCGCCACGCGAGACATGTATCTTCGCGCCGACGGCACAGTGGATCCGATAGCCTCGGTGACCGGCTATCGCGCCTCCGGCATTCCCGGAACGGTTGCGGGACTCGCGCTAGCGCTGCGCTCGTATGGCACCCAGAAGCTGTCCGAAGTGATCGCTCCGGCGATCCGGTTGGCCGAGCAAGGCTTTCCTGTCAGCGAGAAACTGGCCGCGTCGCTTCGCGCTTCGAGAGCGGAACTCGAACGCTTTTCGACAAGCCGGCGAATCTTCTTGAAGGATGGCGCTATCTATCAGCCCGGCGACATCCTCCGCCAGCCGGAATTGGCGGCGACGCTGCGCCGAATC
>JBGQEW010000073.1:0-12480 GCA_041496565.1 Terriglobia bacterium
CCGACATGGGAATTTTGCCCGACCGCCTGCCGGGCTACGCACCGCTCAATGACCCGCCGGAGCGCAAACGCTTCGACAGGCTGTGGGGCGGCGAGATTCCCGCGAAGGCCGGCCTGAACGCGCGCCAGATGATGGAAGCGGCGGTGGCGGGAAAGCTGAAGGCGCTCTACGTGGTGGGCGCGAATCCAGTGAAGACGTTTGGAGTCGCGCAGCCGGATCGTCTCGCCGGGCTCGAGTTGCTCGTCGTGCATGAAATGTTTCTCACGGAGACGGCGCAGCGCGCCGACGTCGTCTTGCCCGCCGCGTGCGCGTATGAAAAGGACGGCACCGTGACGAACACCGCCGGCGAAGTCCAGGCAACTCATCGCGCGATTGACCCGCAGGGCCCGCGGAGCGATTTCGATTTGCTGCGCATTCTCTCGCACCAACTCGCGCAGCTTGGGCTTGGCTCGGCTATTCATCTGCGAACTCCGGAAGCTGCGTTCGACGAGATCCGGCAAAATGTGCGCGGCTACGGCGTGGCGGTTACGGGCCTGCTCACCGGCGGCGCCGAGCACGCATCACCATCGCTTCCTGCCGTGGACGCTGCCTACGAGGTCCCCGCCGGGCTGATTTTTTCGTCCGAGGACAATTTGTTCACGAGTGGAACCCTGGGGCGTTACTGTTCCAGACTCAATTCCTGTCACGAGGCAAAAGAGACGCCGTGGAGTTCGTCGCCCAGCACCCAATCCTGGTGGTATCGGTAGTCAAGATCGTCGTCCTGCTGATCCTGACGCTGACGGCGCTTGCCTATCTCACCTGGTTCGAGCGAAAGGTTGTCGCCCACATCCAGTCACGATGGGGACCGTATTTCGTCGGCCCGCACGGATTGCTGCAGCCGCTCGCCGACGGGTTGAAGTTCCTGTTCAAGGAAGACGTGTTGCCGCCGGCGGCGGACAAGTTTATTTATTTGCTTGCGCCGTTCCTGGCATTCTCGCTCGCGCTGACGACGTTGGCATTGATTCCCATCGGCCCCGCGACCGTCCACATCCTCGGCCAGCCGACTCGGCTCGTCATCGCCAACGTCGATGCCGGCCTCCTGTTTTTGTTCGCGATCACGTCGATCGGCGTGTACGGCGTCGCGCTGGCGGGTTGGTCCTCGAACAGCAAGTATTCGCTGCTGGGCGGATTGCGCAGCTCCGCGCAAATGATCAGCTACGAAGTCGGGCTTACGCTCTCCGTCGTCGGCGTGCTGCTGCTCTCCGGGACGTTTAATTTGAGCGAGCTGGTCGAGGGCCAGCAAGGACGCTGGCTGCATTTCATTCCACGCTGGCACGTGTTCCCGCAGATTGTTGGTTTCTTTTGCTATTTCACGGCCGCGATCGCGGAAACGAATCGGGTGCCCTTCGACCTGCCCGAAGCGGAAACGGAGCTGGTGGCCGGTTTTCACACCGAATATTCCAGCTTCAAATTCGCGATGTTCTTCATGGCCGAGTACGCGAACATGATTACGGTCTCGTGCCTGGCGACGATCCTATTCTTCGGCGGCTGGCTCTCTCCTTTACCGGCAACCTGGACCTGGACGCATTCCATTCCCGCTGCCACATTCTTGCTCTGCGGGGTGCTATTGCTGCAGGATGCGGTGCGGCGCCATCGCGGCTTGCGGCAAATCGCGCTTTGTGTTCTGAGCGCCGTCCTGTTTGCGGTCGCCTACGCCTGTTCACACCCGGGGCTGATCCCCATCATCGAAGGCCCTTTCTGGTTCTTGGCTAAAGTCCTGTTTCTGTTGTTCTTTTACGTGTGGACGCGCGGCACCCTGCCCCGCTTGCGGTACGACCAGTTGATGAATTTCGGCTGGAAGGTGCTGTTGCCGGTGGCTCTGGCGAATCTGGTAGTCACGCGCTACATCGTGCTGGTGCTCAACCGATGAGCGTGGAACTTATCGTGTTCTTTGCGTTCGCGGCGATTGCGGTCGCGGGCGCGCTGGCGCTGATCCTGCTGCGCGAGCCGATCCACAGCGCGCTCGCCCTGGTCCTTGTGATGATGTCGATCGCAGTGCTTTATCTGCTCCTCGGCGCCGAATTCATCGCCGCGATCCAGATCATCGTCTATGCGGGCGCGATAATGGTGCTGTTCGTGTTCGTCATCATGCTGCTCAACGCGGGGGAAGAGGAGCGCACGAACCTGAGCCGCTTGGCGCATTACGCCGGCATCCCGCTGGGAATCTTTCTGACGGGCGAGTTGGCCTGGTTCATCCACGGCGTCGCCGGAAAACTTCTTTCCGCCCACGCCGGGGCAGTCTCGACGCGCGAACTTTCGACGCTTCTCTTCCGGTCGTATGTGTTCCCGTTCGAGGCAACTTCGATTTTGATCTTGATCGCGATTCTCGGAGCGATTGTGCTCGCCAAGAAGGAGTTTTGAGGTGGTTCCGATTTCCTATTATCTCGTGCTGAGCGCGATCCTGTTCGGGCTGGGCGTGGTCGCGTTCATTTTCAAGCGCAACATCATCACGATTTTCATGGCCATCGAGCTGATGCTGAACGCGGTGAACCTGGCCTTCGTCGCATTCAGCCGCATGCTTGGGCAGCTCGACGGGCAGGTGTTTGTCTTGTTTGTCATCGTCGTGGCGGCGGCCGAGGCCGCGGTGGGCCTGGCGATTGTCATTCAAATCGCGCGGAACCAGCGGACGCTGAACGTGGAGCGAGTGGATACGCTCAAATTCTAATGTGGATTCTCAACCATCTCTGGATCGTCCTCGCGCTGCCGCTGGCGGGCGCCGCGCTCAACGGCCTGGCCGGGCGCAACTGGCCGAAGAAGATCGTTGATTCGATCGGCGTCGGCTCGGTCTCGCTCGCATTTCTCACGGTGCTCGAGCTGGTGCGCGAGTTTGCGCGCCTCCCCGCGGATCAAATTCCCTGGGTGCGAAATTATTTCACTTGGATCACCGCCGGCACTTTCCGCGTCAATTTTGAATTGCAAGTGGACCAGCTCACCGTGGTGATGCTGCTCGTCGTCGCCGGCGTGGGATTGCTCATCCACATTTATTCCATGGGCTACATGGCGCACGAAGGCGGCTACTACCGCTTCTTTGCCGAAATCAACTTGTTCATGTTCTTCATGCTCACGCTGGTGATGGCGGCGAACCTGGTGCTCCTCTTTGTCGGCTGGGAAGGCGTGGGCTTGTGCAGCTACCTGCTGATCGGATTCTTCTTCCTGAAGAAGAGCGCGGCGGACGCGGGCAAGAAAGCCTTCATCGTCAACCGCATCGGCGATTTCGGTTTCATGCTGGGCATTTTTCTCGCCTTCTGGACGTTCGGCTCAGTGAATTATTCCGCGATCTTTCGTCAAGCGTCGCAAATGCCGGTCGAAAGCGCCGCGCCGTACGGAGTGTTGACATCAATTTGCCTGTTGCTTTTCGTCGGCGCGATCGGGAAATCAGCGCAGCTTCCGCTCTACGTCTGGCTCCCGGACGCGATGGAAGGCCCCACACCGGTCAGCGCGCTGATCCACGCGGCGACAATGGTTACCGCGGGTGTGTACATGGTGGCGCGGATGCACGTGGTGTACTCGAAGGCGCCCATCGCGATGCTGGCGGTCGCCCTCGTGGGCGCCGTCACGGCGTTTTATTCCGCGACGATTGGCCTGGTGCAGACGGACATCAAGAAGGTTCTGGCCTACTCGACCGTCTCGCAGCTCGGCTACATGTTCCTCGGCTGCGGCGTCGGCGCGTACGCCGCGGGAATTTTCCATCTGATGACGCACGCCTTTTTCAAGGGGCTGCTCTTCCTCGCGGCAGGCAGCGTGATTCACGCCCTGGGCGGGGAGCAGGATATGCGCCGCATGGGAGGCTTGCGGAATAAGATTCCGTGGACCTACTGGACGATGCTCGCGGCGACGCTTGCCATCGCGGGCATTCCCGGCTTTTCGGGATTCTTTAGCAAGGATGAAATTCTCGAAGCAGCGCAGTCAGGCCCGTACGCGAACATGTGGCTGTGGCTCCTCGGTCTTTTCGGCGCGCTGCTGACATCGTTCTACATGTTCCGGCTGATTTTCCTGACGTTCTTCGGCGCACCGCGCTATGACGAACACAAGGTGCACGTCCATGAATCGCCGAGGAACATGACCGTGCCGCTGGCTATTCTGGCCGTCCTTGCCGTTGCCGGCGGATGGTTTGCCGCGCCGCGGCTCGTCGGCGGCGTGGACCACTTCGGGCACTTTCTCTCCCCAGTTTTCTTTTCCTCGGCAGGAGAAACGGGAGCCTTGTCTGCAGGTGAGGCGGCAGCCGCGCCGGGACTCGTGAGTTCCCTGTTTGGACTGCCGGTGATCGTGGCGCTGATCGGCTTGCTCGCAGCGTGGTGGTTCTACATCAAGAACCCGCAAACGCCGGAAAATCTTGCGAAGTCCATGAGCGCGCCGTACAAGCTCCTGCTGAACAAATATTACGTGGACGAAATATATGCCGCCTTGATCGTGCGGCCGCTGCTGTGGATTTCGACGCACGCCCTCTGGCACGCAGTGGACGAGGGCCTGATTGACGGCACGGTGAACGGCGTGGCTGACGGCGCGCGAGCGGCCGGCAGGCGCGTGCGTCTGTTGCAATCCGGCAACGCGCGCAGCTATGCGGCGTGGGTTGTGATCGGCGCAGTGGCGTTTACAACTTTCTTCCTATGGATGGTGCGTTAGCGTGGCGACCGAGAGACATCTGTTGTCGGTGCTGATTTTCCTCCCGCTGATCGGGTCGGTGGCCGTGCTGTTGTTGCGGGCGGACGACCGGGCGTGGATTCGCCGGCTCGCGCTCGCCACGTCGCTCGCCGAGTTCGCGATTTCGCTCTTCCTGCTGCGCGGATTCAACCTCAGCTCCGCGCTGTATCAGTTCGAGGAATTTCACGACTGGATTAGCTCGCCTCCGATTCACTATCACCTCGGCGTGGACGGCATCAGCCTGTTTCTCGTTCTCCTCTCGACGTTTTTGACGCC
This sequence comes from Terriglobia bacterium, assembly GCA_041496565.1. Taxonomy (GTDB): domain Bacteria; phylum Acidobacteriota; class Terriglobia; order Acidiferrales; family UBA7541; genus JBGPTK01. The sequence goes on from JBGQEW010000073.1 coordinate 4,957, forward strand.
GCTCGCGATTCTTTGCTCGTGGAAAAGCATCGAAACGCGCGTCAAGGAATTCTTCATCATGCTGCTTGTGCTCGAAGCGGGCATGATCGGCGTGTTCGTCTCGCTCGACCTCTTCCTATTCTTCCTGTTCTGGGAAGTGATGCTGCTGCCGATGTATTTCCTGATTGGCATCTGGGGCCACGACCGGCGAATCTATGCCGCACTGAAGTTCATTCTCTTCACGATGCTCGGCTCGATCCTCATGCTGGTCGCGATCGTCTGGCTCTATACGCTGACCAACTCATTCGACCTGCCCGACATCCAGCGGAAGCTGCAGACGGGCCTCGTTCTGCTGCCGTGGCGCACGGAGCTGCTTCTGTTCGGCGCATTCTTCCTCGCCTTTGCGATCAAGGTGCCGCTTTTCCCCGTTCACACGTGGCTGCCCGACGCGCACACCGAAGCGCCGACGGCGGGCTCCGTGATCCTGGCGGGCGTGCTGCTGAAGATGGGGACGTACGGCATGCTGCGCTTTTGCCTGCCGCTCTTTCCCGACGCGGCGCGGCGCCTGGCGCCGGAGATCGCCGTGCTCGCGATCATCGGCATTATTTACGGAGCGCTCGTCGCGACGGTTCAGCACGACTTGAAGCGCCTGGTCGCCTACACTTCGGTGAGCCATCTTGGATTCGTCGTGCTCGGCATCTTCGCATTCAGCAACATCTCCATTCAGGGCGCGGTGTACCAGATGCTGAACCACGGCGTTTCGACCGGAGGACTGTTCCTCGCGGTCGGGATGCTCTATGACCGCCGTCACACGCACGAAATCCGCGAGTTCGGCGGCCTGATGACGCCGATGCCCATGCTCTCGTCCCTGTTTCTGTTCATTTGTTTTTCGTCGATGGCGCTGCCGCTGCTGAACGGATTCGTGGGCGAATTTCTGATCCTGGTGGGGACCTGGGAGCGCCACGCAAATTGGGTGGCGTGGGCGACCACAGGCGCGATTCTTTCCGCTGTTTATTTGTTGTGGGCGTACCAACGTGTCGCGTTCGGCGAAGTTACGAACGAGAAAAACCGCACGCTGCCGGACGCTTCCGTGCGCGAGCGCGTCATTTTAGTTCTCGTCTGCGCGATGGCGCTGTTCATGGGCGTTGCTTCCCCGCTCTTCACGCGCCGCATCGAACCCTCGAGCCAGAATGTGCTTCAACAAATGCAGCGCAACCGCGCTTACGACGCCCGCCGCGTCGCACCCGCGTCTCCGGTGCCGCAGAGCGGGCCGCAAGCCGCCGCGCAGGCCGCTCCGGCTTATTCGACTCGAGAAGGGTCAATTTCCGAAAGGCGAGCTCAGCCCTAGCGAAAACGAAGATGCTCCCACCGCTCGAAGACATCTATCGTATTGCGCCGGAGTTGGTGCTCTGTGGCACGGGCATCCTCATCATGCTCGTGGATCCGTTCCTTTCGGCAGCGCACAAGAAAGCGATGGGCTGGCTGGGCTTCGCGGGCGCGCTCGCAGCCCTTGGCTCGGTTCGGCTCGCCGCGCAGCACCGGGGGCCTGCCTACGGCGGATTGATTCAGGCAGATCACTTCAGCGTTTATGTGCACGTGGTCGTGATCGGCGTGGCGGCGCTCGCGATTCTGGGCTCGTTCAGCTATCTCGAGCGCGAGCAGCTCGAGCGCGGCGAATTCTATGCGCTCATCTTGTTCGCCACCGCGGGCATGGGAATCCTGGCGGGCGCGGGCGAGCTCGTCACCGCGTTTTTGGGCCTGGAGATGAGTTCGATTTCGAGCTATATCCTCGCAGGCTTCCGCCGCAACGCGATCAAGTCCAACGAAGCTTCGCTCAAATATTTCATCCTGAACTCGTTCGCCACGGCGTTCTTTCTCTACGGCACCGCGATGATCTATGGCGCCACGGGCTCGACGCGTTTCACGGCGATTGCCGCTGTGGTTGTGCAGCCTGAAGCAAGTTCGCTGCTGCTTCTCGGCCTTGCCCTGCTGTTTGTCGGCCTCGGGTTCAAAATCGTTGCGGCGCCGTTCCAGATTTATGCGCCCGACGTGTATGAAGGCGCGCCAACTCCGGTCACGGCGCTGCTCGCGTCCGGACCGAAGGCTGCGACGTTTGCCGTGATGCTGCGCATCTTCTACGTGGCCTTCGCGGGGTCGAATCACATTTGGTATTGGGCAATCTGGGTAACGGCGGTGCTTTCGATGTGCGTGGGAAATTTCGGCGCGCTGGCGCAATCTAATGTGAAGCGCATGCTGGCATATTCTTCCATCGCGCACGCGGGGTACATCCTGGTTGCGTTCGCGGCCAGCACGCGGTTCGGCATTGCCGCCGTTCTCTTCTATCTCGCGGCGTACGCGCTGATGAAGCTGGGCGCGTTCGTCGTGGTCGCGCACCTGGGCGGCGCGGGGGAGCGGCGTCTCGAAATCAAGGATTACGCCGGCCTCGCCACGCAGCAGCCGATGCTCGCGGCTTGCTTCGCGCTCTTCCTGCTCTCGCTGCTGGGCATGCCTGCCACGGGAGGCTTCCTCGGGAAGTTCTACGCCTTCCAGGCGCCGCTGGTTGCCGCGAATGCCGTGGCCCCGGATTCAGCGTTCATCGCGAATTCGCTGGTGTGGCTGGTCGTCATCGCCGCGCTCAACAGCATCGTCGGCGCGTATTACTACCTGCGCGTAATCGTCTCGATGTATTTCTGGGAGCCGCAGCAGGAATTCGCTCCTTTGCGCGTCAGCCCGACCGTCGCGCTGGTGCTTCTGCTCGCCGCTGCCGGGACGATTTACCTGGGCCTCTTCCCCAGCCGCGTCATGGAATACGCTTCCCTCTCCGCCCTCTCGCTCCGCTGACTTGGCGCACGATTAGACTCCGCACCTTTGCGCCAACTCTGTGCCCTCCGTGCTGTTTCCCCAGCATTCCCTCGCGAATGGCAAGGCCCCCCTTCACCGCAGAGAACGCAGATCCAGCAGAAAATCCAACCAACAAAAAAGCCCGGAGCTCGCCGCAGCGAGCCCCGGGCCCGGGCAATACTTCCCCTGGTTCAATAACCCACTTTTGCGAAGACAATGGCGAGCGTAAAGAGCGCCAACGTCTCGATGAACACCAATCCCAGAATCATGGCCAACCGGATCGCACCCGCCGCTGCGGGATTCCGCGCCATTCCTTCACAGGCAGCCGCAGCGACCCGTGACTGGGCGATGCCGCAGAATGCGGCGGCAATGGCCATCGAAAAACCGGAAGCGATCACAATCCACATGGCAACCCGCTCCGGCGGTTTCGCAACCTCTCCCGCAGGAGCCTGTGCAAACGCAGGCAGCGCCAACATCCCGAACACAATCAACAGCAAAACCAACCCTGCAAGTCTTCTCACGGTTTTCTCCTCTGTTATGAACTGCCGCCAGGAGGTGGCTCCCATCATCCTCAAGCAGACGGGATCACACTGGAAGCATAATCAAGCCGGATTAATGCTCCTCGGCAGTTGCCATGCCGATGTAGATCGCGGGAAGTATCGTAAAGACAAACGCCTGCACAACCGCAACAAATGCGTGTAATAGAACAAAAGCAATCGGAAGAGTTGCAGGAAAGATCGCGAGCACAATTCCCCAGACAAGGTGCGATTGCCCCATCTTCATCGCTGGGGTGATCAATAAGCTTAGAAAGATTACATAGATAAGCTCGCTCGAAAAAATGTTGGCCCAAAGCCGGACCGTCAGTGAAAGCAGGCGCGCCGTGTGGCTGATGATTTCCACCGGAAAAATCAGCCAGGATAACCACCAAACCGGGCCCGCAAAATGCTTTGCGTAAACGAGCGGCCCGTGACTCCGCAGGCCGCACCAGTTGTAATACAAGAAAGTGATGATCGCACAAGCCAAGGGGACACTCGGATGGCCTGTGGGGGAATCGAAGGCAGGAAAAAGGCTTATTGCATTACCGAACAGGACGAAAAATGCAACGCTGCCGACCATGGGCAAATATCGTCGCGCCCCATGCTCCACGCTGTCATCTAGAAGATCACGGATGCCAAGGCCAAGAGGATTCGTGATTAGGAACTCCATGATCTGCTGAGTCGGCCCCGGATGGTCGACAGAAAGTCTCGGCCGAAGCCAGAGAAAAAACATGACAGAAATCAGAAGAACGGCGAGGGACATCGCCACGTAATTCGGTATCGGGTGTAGAGGATCCCTCGGGTGGATGTGCAGCACGGACAATAGCGCCACGCAGATCCCACCCAGCCACTTATTCAAGAGAATCGTGAACCAATTGAGATGCTCTCCCATCCTCTACTCCACTCCTCGTATCACCTCGTAGATGCTCTCGACCAGAGCAGCGGCACCCAATGCCAGAAGCCCACAAACGATCGCCGTGGCAGGAACTTTGAATCGGTAAACACTAAGATACAACATCAAACCCGTCAGCACCAAGCGCGCTGCGAACTTCAAGTACACACGGGCCGGCACCCGCGCTTGTGTTTCGCCTTCCTGCGCAACGGCGGCTCTCGCGAGCGCATCTGCGATTTGCTTCAGCCATACGTAGTTGACCCACGCCAGCAACGCTCCGAGCGCAATTCCCAAACTCGCCCTGCGGGTGCCCCAAATCAAGACTACGGTGGCCGCGAACATTCCGACCAGCAGGGTTAGCCACCCAATGCGATTTGCCGCCTTCGTGTAAAAGTCAGGAATTGGAATCCTGCCCGCTGTCCGGGTCCTCCTTCTTTAGTCTTCGCAGGAGATCACGAATCTCAGCAAAGAAACCCAACGCACCCAACGCCAGCATCAAGAAGGGTCTCGTATTCAACCAGCGGTCCAGAAAGTATCCGATAAGTCCCCCGCCAACGACGCTGCCGACGATCAGGAACGGCAGCTCCAGAGCCCACGCGAACTGCCGCGCCGATCGGCTTGGGCGATTCTGGGGATTAAGTGGAGGCATACAGCAGCAGCTCAGCGGCCAAACGAGCCGAGAGAATATTGCGCAAACTGAATGAACGGATTCGGATAGATGCCCGCCGCGAGCGTGACGATCACCATCGCCGCGAGCGCCACCGCCTGTCCCACGGACACGCGCGGACGGAACGGGTCGGTGGATTCGCGCACCCACATCGCGGCCACGATGCGGAAATAGTAGTACACCGCGGGAAGGATGTAGAGCACGGCGAGAACCGCGAGCACGTAGTGCTTCGTTTCGATCAGCGCCCAGAAGATGAGCAGCTTGCCGATGAATCCGGCGGTCGGCGGAATGCCCGCGAGCGAAAGCAAGAAAATGAGCATGAGAATCGCGGCGCCGGGATTGCGCTCGATCAGACCGTTCATGTCTTCAAGCTCGTCGCCGATCACGCCCTTGCGCCGTAGCACGATGACGATGGCGAACGCGCCGGTGTTGAAAAACGCGTACACCAGTAGATAGAACGTCATCGCTTCCAGGCCCAGCGCGTTGCCGGCCACCAGTCCGAGCAAAATGTAGCCCACGTGAGAAATCGACGAATACGCGAGGAGGCGCTTGATGTTCGACTCGGTGATCGCGGCGATGTTGCCAAGCGTCATCGAAAGCACGGCGACGGCAGCTACCAGCATGGTCCAATCCACGCGCACCGGCCAAAAGACCGTCAGGAACAGGCGCAGCAGCAGCGCAAAGCTCGCCGCCTTCGACGCCACGCTGACGAACGCGGTGACCGGCGTCGGCGCGCCTTCGTAAACGTCCGGCGCCCATTGGTGAAATGGCACGGCTGCGATCTTGAAGAAGACGCCGGCGGCGACCGTGACGAGCGCGAGAATCACCAGGACATCGCTCACCGACCGCCTGCCCACCTCGATTTGAATCGCTTGCAAGTTTGTCGAGCCCGAAATTCCGTAGAGCAGCGAGAAGCCGTAGGCCAGAATCCCGGAACTGAACGCGCCGAGCAAAACGTATTTCAGCGCGCCTTCGTTGGACCGGCGATCGTTGCGAAGGAAGCCGGTCAAAATGTAGAAGCTGATGGCCATCGTTTCGAGGCCGAGGAACAGCACCACCAGGTCGTTGCCGCACGCCAGGAACATCATTCCGAGCGTCGCGAATAGCATCAGCGCGTAATATTCACCGTGATGCTCCTCCTCGATTTCGAGGTAGCGCACGGAGAGCAGAATCACCAGCGCCGCCGCGGCGAGAAAGAGGAAAGCGAAGAAGACAAAGAACGGATCGATGATAATCGTGCCGCTGAAACCCGTTGAGCCGTAGGCAGGAACGTTTCGAAGCATCAGCAGCGAAGCGCCGCTGAACATGACGCCGAGCATCGCCGTCAGCGCGTTGACCCACTTGTCGCGCTTTTCCAGCATGAAATCGGTGAGCAGGATGCCCAGTCCCCAAAAGGCAAGTTGCACTTCCGGCAGAATCATCCAGAAGTCATGCCGCGTTTGTTGGAAGAGCGCTTGCCACATCGGCGGAGTTTACTTGCCCTCGGAATTTTGCGCCGCAGCAGCGGAGGCGGACGGCGCGGTAACAGCCGGAGCCGTTGTTGGCTGCGGCTGATAATAACCCGGATTCACGCGCTCGACGAGCTGGCGCACGGGCTGGTCGAGCACTCGGAACAGCGGCTTGGGATAAATGCCGATCCAGAACGCGAGCAAAACCAGCGGGATCAGCGTGGCGTATTCACGCAAGTTCAAGTCCGGCAAGTGCTCGTTGGCCGGGTTGGTCACATTGCCGAACATCACGCGCTGATAGAGCCAGAGCAAATAGGCCGCGCCGAGAATCACGCCGGTAACGCCGAAGGCAGCCCACGTCGTGCCATAGCGGGGCACATCGAACGTCCCGCGCAGAATGGTGAACTCGCCGATAAAGCCGTTCAGCAGCGGCATGCCGAGCGAGCTGAGCGTGATGATCATGTAGAGCGCGGCGAAATTCGGCATCGGAGTGGAAAGCCCGCCGAATTCGGATATCAGCCGCGTGTGCCGCCGCTCATAGAGCACGCCGACGATCAGGAAGAGCGCGCCGGTGGAAATGCCGTGGTTGACCTGCTGGATGATGCTGCCGGAAAGGCCCAGCGGCGTGAGCGCGAAAATCCCGAGCGTGCAGAATCCCATGTGACTGACCGAAGAATAGGCGATCAGCTTCTTCATGTCCTTCTGCATCATGCAGACCAGCGCGCCATAAATAATCGCGATGATCGAAAGCACAATCATGATTCCTCGGAACTGGTTCGTCGCATCCGGGAACATCGGAACCGAGAAACGCAGGAAGCCGTATGTCCCCATCTTCAGCAAAACGCCGGCCAGGATGACGGAGCCCGCCGTGGGCGCTTCCGTGTGCGCGTCGGGAAGCCAGGTGTGGAATGGGAACATCGGCACCTTGATGGCAAACGCGAAAAAGAAGCCCCAGAAAAGCCACCGCTGCAGTTGCAGGGAAAACAGGTCGTGCGGAGATTGCAGGATCGCGCGGATATCGAAGGTATGCGCGTTGAAGTAGATCGCCAGAATCGCGAGCAGCATCACCACCGAGCCGGCCAGCGTGAAGAGAAAGAATTTGATGGCCGCGTAGAGCCGCCGCTCGCTTCCCCACACGCCGATCAGGAAGTACATCGGGAC
>JBGQEW010000074.1:0-12310 GCA_041496565.1 Terriglobia bacterium
CCCACCCAATGCTTAGATGCAGCCGCAAAGCCAGTGTATTCCGCTTTCAAATCCACCTTACGCTCCTGCGGCTTATCGAACAATACTGCGAGACGCAACGAGCGCGGCCGCGTTTCTTCCAGCCGCTTGATCAAGAAATCCTGCGTCACGCCGGAATGCAAAACGGCGTCCACGAGAAGCACGTCGCGGCCCTTCAAAGTCGGCGCCGTGCTGAAGAACACTTCGCGACGATCGTAGCCGCCCAGGCGGACGTTCCGCAGTTCCGAGCGTACGAAATGGCAAACCACCGGCCGGTTGATGTGCCTGACAAGATCCGCCGAAAACAAAAACGCATTCTCCAAGATCGCCACCACGTGGAGCGTGCGGCCGGCATAATCGCGCGAAATCGCGCGGCCCATCTGCTCGACTCGTTTCGACAGCTTCTGCCTGGAGAAGGCGATCTTCACTTTCGCCTCACGGGCGTCTCACAAACTTTCTTCGGCGACCACGAGTCCGGTCCGGGTACCCTCGCCGGCGGCGAACCCTTCTGCCGGAGGCATTCCGCGCACCCAAACCAGCTTTTCCCCGCTGACCAGCACCGGCCAACGCGATCGGTCGCGAACGCCGATCCGTTCGGCCAAGAACAGGCGCTTCAGCTTCTGTGCCTGGCGTCGTCCCATCGGCCGGTAGGTGTCCCCCGGCCTCCAGTTCCGCAACAATAAGGGGCTGCGAAGCCGGCCCGCATCGAGGGCCGTCGTCATCTCCGGGCCATCGGGGTTCCATTTAGTGTCGCTCGGCACCGTAGGCCAGTCAATCACTTTCAGGCGGAACCGCCTGCCGAGTTCGGGAACAGAAACAGTCGCGGAACCCCGTGCGGGGACGTCCACTCTATATTCATAAGACGAAGCAACTGCCGTTAGGGTTTCGCGGCCCTTCAGCGAGTGCTGGCTCGAATCACGCCGGGAGAAAAACAGCCGGTCGAAACTTCTTTCGACGACGACACCGCCGGGCAGATGAACTTGGCGCCCGCTCGAGCTTTGCTCCGCCAGGCGAAGCACTTGCTCGACGTTTCGGGCCGCCAGCTCGTGCCGATCGGCCGCGGGTCCACCGAACATGGCTTCAAACACTCGGCGCACCAGGCGTTGAGCCAGGGCGCGCGAAACTTCCGTGGGGTTTAGCTCGGACAAAGCCAACTGAGCGTGCGCCATTTCGAGCGGAACCAGCAAGTCCGGAATGTGAATCGAAAAACCGTCAGGCGTTTGCCGGGCGAGCGCCCGAAAACGATCTTCGACGAACGCCGACCAGAACATCGATTCGCCGCGAGCAAGGCGCGCTAGTTCATCGAGACGTTCGACGACCGTGGCGGAAAAATTCGTCTCCAGTTGCGGGAGCAACTGATGGCGGATCCGCGCGCGCAACCGCCGGATGTCAAGGTTGCTCGAATCCTCGCGCCAGGCTTGTCCGGCGCGCGACAGATAATCGCGCAGGACGCGCCGGCTAACATCCAGAAGCGGGCGCACAACGGGGCCGACAACGGGATGAATTCCAGCCAAGCCATCGAGTCCCGTGCCGCGAATCAAGCGCGCAATCACCGTTTCCGCCTGGTCGTCGGCCGTGTGTGCGACAGCCACTCGGCTCGCGGCACCTTGCTCGACGACGCGCGCGAAGAAACCGTAGCGCAACCTGCGCGCCGCATCCTCGAGATTCCAGCCGTTCTCGCGCGCCTGCGCGGCAACGTCTTCGCGGGCGGAAATAAATTCGACATTTCGGTCTCGCGCAAGAGCCGCGACAAATTGTTCGTCGGCTTCCGATTCGGCGCCGCGCAGGGAATGATTGAAATGCAACACCAGCAGGGTAATCCCGAGCTTCGCGCGCAGCTCCTCCAGTAGGAGCAGCAGCGCAACCGAATCAGCGCCGCCGGAAACCGCGACGCCGACGCGGCTGCCCGGCGGCAGCATTCCGTGGCTGCGAATCGTTTTCAAAACCTGCTGATGAAGTTTGGTGTGCTTCGCTCTCATGGAGTTCAGCCAGTCGCGAACCCGCGTATCACTCACTATGGTAGCAGCCGCGCCGGGGAGGGTACAGAGGAACGGAAGCGCGAAAACCAGGGGAAGGGAGAATTAGGTGCGCACCGGCGCGGGCGGCCACATGCGGAATCAGCCGCGGTTGGCCATCTGCTGTGCGAGCAGATCTCGGCTATGAGCGATCCGACGATCGAGCGCGACGGCGGCAAAGTAGGAGCAGTTTTCGCGTTCACGCTCTGCCCAGCCGGAAACTGCCGGAATAATCGATCGCAACAGACCGCGCGTGGCGCCTAGAAAGCTGTAATAGGCGGCCACCAAACGGATTTCAACGCCGTCATCGGCCCGCTCGGGGCAGAGCCGAACCAGCGAAACCAGCCGCCGAAAGTCGTCTGCCGCCACGGGCTGCGCTGTGATGCCGGCCACGTCGCGGACTTGTTCGGAGAGCTCGACCTTGCTGTACGCAGCGATGACGGAACGGCAATAGGAGACAAAAAATTGCACAAGGGCTGCCAAAGAAATCACGACGATGAGGGAGGCGATCATCGGGCTCGCGCCACCAGGCGCGCGGTCGCGAGCCGGGTGCCCTCGGGAATCTTGGTGAACGTATAGGCCCAAGCCAGAGGCAGCAAGGTTCCCATCAGCGGCAGGACCATCTTCACCTCCTGCAAACTGGGAAATATATTGCGGAGCGCATAGGCTGCCGCATTGGCGCTGAAATAAATGCCGAGCGCAAGAATCAACTGGACCAAGCGCGCGCGGCTCTCTCGCGTCTTCATCACCGCGCCCCACAAGAGATACGTCAAGACCACGCCTACAAAGTACATATTCTGCCCTAGCTCAACGACGAAACGGCTCTTCAGATGATCGATGTTGTCTTTCACGACCATATAGGAAAACCAAGCCGTACCCACGAGCAGCAGAACGGTGGCCACGCGAATGTATGCACTCACACGCATATCTCGGAACACCTTCTGATAGAGATGCATGATGGCGAAGTACATGAGCACAGTCAGAAGGCTTTCTGTATAGTAGTAGTAATACAAATATTGAGCCGAGGAGAGGCCGTAGTTGCGAATGACTACGTATTGCCCCACGGTCGAGAGCGCGACCATCAACATGTAGAGATTCAGGAAAAAATAGCGGATAAAATCTTTGCGGACGACTGAATACACCACCACGAAGGCTTCTAAGGAGAAGCTGGCTATCCAAAAGAAATAATCTAACGGGCCAAGCATTTACCTTCCCGATCGAGGCCTGGCCCAGCTACTCCCCTAAAGCAGGGGCGCCCGCGTTAGTTCCACGGTGTTGGAGGAACAGGCCCACCTGAGTTCGACCAAGGAGTTGGTGGAACCGGCCCACCCGAATTCGACCACGGTGTGGGGGGTACCGGCCCGCCTGAGTTCGTCCAAGGCGTTGGTGGAACTGGTCCGCCGCTGTTTGCCATTATCTGGGGCGCTGTCCCGGTGGCGCTTGTGACTGCGATATTCCGCAGCCCCATGGAGCCAACGAGGACTAGCATCACCAGGACAATTACAGCTAGCCACCTGTTCATACTTCCTCCGAGTCTAGATACAGAACTACTTACGACTCGGGGGAGTATAGGTGGCCTGGCGCCGTCAAGGGGGGAAAGTTGGTGCTGTGTGCCCTATGGGTACACACCCCCCTCCCTGGGGGATCCAGAGCCTCTTCCAAATTGTCGAGGGCAAGGTAGCGTCTCGAACGGAAGAGCGTCAACGGTACGATCGTACTACGTGTCGAGGCATTGTCGAATGAGCTGATGTGAAAAAACGCCCGCGTGTGTGCGACACAGCGCGTGCTTTTTCAAACCGAGTCACACGACACAATCGCATCACGGCTTGACACTCCCAGAAGCGTCCCCGTAGCATGTAAACGATAGGCCTGTGCCGGTGTAGCTCAGGGGTAGAGCGAGGGTCTCATAATCCCTAGGTCGTGGGTTCGAGTCCCACCGCCGGCACCATCGACTTCGCGGCCCCTCACGCAGGCCAAAACGTCACGGCTGCGTCAAGCTCGATATTCCACCTTCTTGCGCGCGCCTTTCTGTCCCGGCGGCCAAACTCCAACCCAATAGCCCGCAAAGAGTGAAGCCCAGAGCATTGACAGTTCCGTGAAGCCGCGCCATCTGCGGAATGAGCAACCAGTAGCGCTCAGTGAATTCCCCAACGGCGTAGGTTGCCGCCAGTATCATTCCCACAACCAACGACACTGCCGAGACACTCAGCAAGACTTTCGCTAGCCGAAGCCTAATCCACGGCAAGACCGGGAGGAGGAAACCCGCCAGCCCAATTGACGCCACCGCAAGAAGCAACGCCCCGACGAGCTTCAACAAAGCGAACTCAAGAACAAAGCCCGCAGCAACAATCGCTGGCCCGCCAATGATGCCCATTGCCACAAATCGAAAAATGCCTCTTTCTACCACCGAATACAAAATTGGCTCGCGCGTACGCAGCTCTTGGCCGGTTGCGCCGGCTACGAGCGGTAACGCGAAACCCATGAAATGAAAATGAACGGCGGTTAACAAAATGATGGGTTCTGCAAAATGCATTGGCATGGTCCCTGAGCGGGAAAGCACCAGCCATACTCCTCCCACAGCTAGATACACGAAGCCCGCAGAAATGCAGAGGCCTTCGGTGGAACGATACCCTCCGCGAAGCAGGCGCCACAAACCGTCAAGAGCTGCCAGCCCACACACTAGAAACCATCCTGCCGCGAGTGTCGCCGCAGCCCGGCCCGCCGGTAGCCAAAACGAAGCAGTCGCCAAGATGGCTCCAGCAGGTAATACGAAGACCGCGGCTTGTCCAAGTAGCGAGTATTCGCCGAACAGACGGCGGACGACTCTGAAACCCAATGGAACATGGACCAAGGGCGCCAGAAGAAAGAAAACCTCGATCGGGCCAAGCCAGAAACGCCGCATGATTGATCCGACAACTATCACGCACCAAAGCAAGACACCCAGGGCTGCGGCGACGGTGGACGCCGAGCCGGAACTTCTGCGCGAAAATGAGCGCCCACTATCGTCCGGCTCTCTCATCGGCCCACCCCTATGGATGCAAATCCGAAAACAACCGCGAGGTAAATCGAAGTAACCACAAAGCACACGTCGGCAAGGCGGTTCTGCCGGCGAAACTCGGCGTCGAACCAATACAACTGTATCGGGACTCGCAGCACCCAGAAGACTGTCAGAGCAATGCTCAGAAATCGGCCGATGGTGCTGCCGCCGGCCAGATCGGTCGCAAAGAAGAAGCACATCATGCTAGAAATTAGGAGCACGAGTATGATGTAAAACCAGTGGGACCAGAAGACCTGGCGGACAATAGGCGAGACCCGAATCAGATTTTCACGACTGTGGATCTTTGGTGGGACTGCTAGATTCGCGACGGCGTCCAAGAGTTGGATCGCTCCACCTATCCAGATCAACGGAACCAAGTGATGCACGGCTACCTTTCTCCCGCCTAGAATCAATTCCCCGCCAGTTCGAAATTCTAGGCCGCACGCCTTTCCTGCGCGGGTGCGCCTGCCGCTTCCCTTCGTCGGATAAAACTACTCATCACAATTCCGAGCACAACGACCGAGCAGACTAGCCCGATGAGAGCGTTCTTGAGCTGCGCGGACAACTCGAACACCAACGATGGCAACGATCCGGCCTCGGGACGATAGTTCAGAGCAAAGATCAGCGGAACCAACATCAGTGTTACGTTCGAAAAGGCCGTCCAAAATCCGGCACGCTCTCCAGTTCCGCATAGATCAATCAATATCGCCTTGAGGTGGGCTCGCAAGTAGATCACTACCAACAGAGCTGACAAGAGAGTTATGGCCAAACCGACAAGAAATATCAGTACAGCGCTCATTTCTGATTACCTCCTCTGACGTTTTCTTTCTGGCTCTGGACGAACGAAGACTTCTCGGGAGGCGCATACGCCGGTTGCGCATTGGCGGTGCCGGGCGATCCAGCGATACCCTATGCGCAGGAGCCGTAGCACTCCCGGAAACTGTGCCAAGGCGTATAGCGGCCAGGCCCACCAGACTTCTCGCGCCAAAAACACCAATGCAACGGCGCCGCCGATGTGCTGGCCGTCCGATGTCAGGACACGCATCTCAAGCAAAAGCCGGTCAGGGGGCACCGCAAGAAGCTCCTGCACGCGAGGATCCTGCAAAGGCGCAACTTCGTAGCCGCGAGGGCCGAGCACGCGACTCGACCATTGCGAAACGGTGGTGCAGAAGGCGCAATTGCCGTCGAAGAAAAGCCAACCGCGGCGAGCGCGCCGTCCCTTGCTGTCAGTCATTTCTGAACTAAGAGAAATCATAACGCCTCAAAAAAGGGCGTTCCCGCCCTTGGACTTCCCTACCCTCGAAACAGCTTCCGGATGCGGCCCCGGAGCTTCACGATGCCCCGCGTGGCCGCCGGTGGTAGATTCCGGAACTCGTCATAGAGCGCGCTCATGGTGAGAAAAAAATCGAGCATCTCGGAGAGTCGCTTCTGCACATGAGATTCTCGCGGACTGCCCTCCCCGGCTTCCGCCACGCATTCTCGAAGCATGGCGACCGTGGGGTCGATCTCCCGGCGCTTTCGCTCCTCGAGGATCACACGAAACATTTCCCACAGGTCCTTCATGGATTCGAAGTGCTGACGGCGATCCCCGAATACAGATACCTCGCGCACGATGCGCCAGGCCTGCAGCTCGCGCAGACTCGTGCTGACGTTCGACCGTGCCACGGAGAGCGTTTGGGCAATTTCCTCGGCGTGCAGCGGCTCCGGCGAGAGGAACAACAGAGCGTGGACCTGGGCCACGGTTCGATTGATACCCCAGCGGGTACCCATCTCGCCCCAATGGAGAATGAATTTCTGGGCTACTGGGGATAGCGTCGTGCTGGATGCTTCTGTCATTTCAGTATAAACAGATATTACAGTCTTTCCGCTTAGTTGTCAAGTGGAATCGCGGGGCGTAGTCCCTGGCCCGTTTCTCTAGGCACGATGAGGACTCCCCGTAGAGTACTTGGCGCATTCGCAACGCAAGATTTTTTCCGTACAATCGTTTCGGTACCGGAGAGGCGGTCCAGACGCCGCTTTGTATCCACCGTGTATTCACATTGGGTGTTTCTATCGTTCCTTTTCAGCTCTTGTGACGTGACGTAGAATCAATAAGCTGCGCGTTTTCAATATTGGTCGTGGGTTCGAGTCCTACCGCCGGCACCAAGTTTTGCCCGTGTTGCCAATACACCAGAATCAAGCCAATTAGACTTCTCTCGATGAGTTGACACCGGCGCGTTCCCAGGTTCACGATGGCCGCCGTTTGCCGATGCATTGTGAGCGAGACAAGCAAAATGCGCGCGGACACGCTGGTGATCGTCAATCCAGCGGCAGGCGGGGGCCGGGCCCTTCGCGCGCAAACTGACGTGGCAGATTACTTCGCGCGGCACGGCGTCCGCGCCGAATTCGTCCGCTCGAAGAGCACGGAAGACTTTCGCAAGGTCGCAGGAGCAGCAGCGGATGCGGGCTATCACTCGATTATCGCGCTCGGCGGCGATGGCGCGTTCCATCACTTGGTGGAAGCGATGATGGGCCGCGAAGTCGTGCTTGGATTTCTCCCCGCCGGGAATGGAAATGATATCGCCCGCGCGCTGGGAATCCCACAGGATCCAATCGCGGCAGCGCAGGCGTTCCTGACCGCGCGGCCGCGCCGAGTGGATGTGATCCGCGCGAGCTTTGCCGGAGGAGGCTCGACCATATATGCGGGGGCGGGCGGAGTGGGGCTTGACGCAGAGGCTGCGGAGCTTGCCAATTCTCGATTTCGGCGCTTGCCCGGCGTGACGCGCTATCTTGCCGGGGCGCTTTGGGCGCTGGCGCACTTCAAACCGCTCGAAGCCGAGGTAGAAATGGAAACAGAACTCGGTACTGCCCGCTGGAGCGGAAAAATCCTGCTCGCGGCAGTGGCCAATGCGCCGTGCTACGGCTCTGGTTTCCGAATAGCGCCCGCCGCCGCAATGGATGACGGCTGGCTCGACGTCGTGCTGGTGCGAGAAATCTCCTGGACGCGCCTGTTCGAAGCGATCCCCATTCTGTTGCGCACCGGCGATCTGCGCTGGGAGGAGATTCTCCGTTACCGTGCGCGGCGTATCCGCTTGCATACGAATCGCCGAGCTCTTGTGCATGGAGATGGCGAAATCCTGGGAGAAACGCCCGTGGAGTTTGAAGTTCTGCCGGGAGCCATCCGCGTGGCCGTGCCGGCGCGCTCCAGTGACACGCGAACAGGAGAGTAGGGAGCTGACGCTGAGGCGATATCATTCCCCTGAGAGCGAGAGAAGGCCGTTGGTTGCGTGCGAGCCGGCGCGCTACTTGTTGTCTTTTTTCTTGTTGATCTTCAGCGTGACCGGAATGTCTTTCCGGTCATCGAAGCTCGAAATGGTGTGCGGCGACGAGGTCATGTCGTCGTGCTCCGCATGAATCTCGTAATCCACGTTCGGATCGAGCCCGCTGAAGCGATAGCGGCCGGAGTCGTCGGCGATATACGTCTTCACGGAGAGGGTCTTGGAGTTTTTCAGGTAGACCACCGCGCTCGCGATCGGATTGTCGTCCTTGTCCACGACCGAGCCGCGGACCGTGCGCAACTGCGCATCGCCTTTCTTGTCCAGCGTGCGGCCGGTTGCCGTGAACAGAAGGAGCAAGGCTGCTGCAACGAAAATGGAATGACGCTTCATTTCCTGCCTCCTGCGGCGGGCTGCATGTGGAAGACCATGTCTTGGCGGTTGCCCTGCCGCGCATCCACGGTTCGCGTCAAGAGATCGTAGCCTTTCGCTTTGATCTGAATCTCATACTGATCTCCCTGGGGCACGCGGATAGCGAATTCACCCCGGCGGTCCGAGCCCGATTGCCAGTGGTACTTCTTCTCGCCCGCTCGCCTTACTTTCACTTCCGCCCCCGGTAAAGCAAATCCCTGCTCGGTGAACACGGTGCCATACAGGAGACACGAGTTCTCGTATTCCAGCTCCTGTTTGCTCTTTTTCTTGCCGCTTGCCTGCGCTGCGAACTCGCTGGTCATCACCAGTGCATGCGTCGAGGGGTTCGTCCCCCCAGCAACTCCGCCGGTAACGGCCGGCACCGGCTGCGCAGCTAGAGCGCACAAGAGAAGGGTATCGAAAAACACTTTCCACATGGTTGGATGATATGGCGAAGGGAATAGATGCCGGAGGGCAGGGCAGGTGAGGTTACTCTTCGTCGTCCTCGTCCGTTTCTCCGACACTGCTTTCCTCGGCTTTCTCCTCTTCTTCCTCGTCTTCTTCTTCGGCGATGACGTTGAGGCGCACGGGGTGGACCTGAACCACTTCGAGCTCGATGTCGCACTCCGAGCAGCTCAGGATTTCGCCTTCTTCAACTTCATCTTCGTCCACATCAATTTCGGCGTCGCACTCCGGACATCTGACCATGGCGAAATCCTCCTCCCCGAACTGAACGTCGAACAGACCGGCGTATTATATACCCAGGGTGTCAAACATTTCCTCAACGAGTGATGTGAGAGTTCCGGAAGAGAATGGAAATGGATTCGCGTGAGTATCCCAGGCGTCCGGTGGTCGGCGTGGGAGGCGTGGTAATCGAAGACGGCCACGCAGTGCTGATTCGCCGTGGCAGCCCGCCCCTGCAAGGTGAATGGTCCATACCCGGCGGCACGCTCGAAGTGGGCGAAACCATCGCTGAAGGCGTTCGCCGCGAGTTGCGCGAAGAAACCGGGCTCGACGTTCGCGTGCTCGAGTTGATTGAAGTCTTCGAGCGCATCTTCCCCAATGCGGACGGCCGCGCACAATATCATTTCGTGATTTTGGATTATCTGTGCGAAGCGATCTCCGGAACGCCGCAAGCCGGCGGCGATGTGACCGACGTGGCCCGCGTTCGCGAGGAAGACTTGGCCAAGTATTCCCTGACACCTGCGGCGACGCGGGTCCTGAAAAAAGCGTTCGCCATGTCGCGCACGCTCAGGTAACCGGAAGCAGCACGCCCGATTTGATCGAACCTTTATCGGTTTTTCGTTCCCTTGAGAATTTCGATGCTCGAGCTGCTATCGTTAAGGCGCAGGTCACAAGCTCCGCTGCCGATGGTGCCCGAGAGGGAATCGCTGCCGATCGAGCCGCTCACCGTGATAGGAAAATCGGTCGAGACCCGGCCGAACGACGTCCGCGCATTCACGCGATAGCTCGCGTTTTCCGGCAGGTAAATCCGGATCGGAGCGAACGAAGTGCGCAGTGAGATGTTGTTGCACCCACCCGATTTCGCTTCAACGGCGGTGACTTCCACGGCGCCATTCTGATTATCCACGTCCACGCCGCCCGCGATTCCGCTGAGCGTCACTGAGGAATAGGACGTGCGCACATTCGCCGGGCCTTGTATTCCGGATGCCTCTACTCCGCCATTCGCATTTTCAACCGTGAGCGGGCCATTGATGCGTCCGGCGCGCACCAGGCCGAAACTTGCTTTGACATAGGTTTCGCCGCCGATGTCGTCGAGCGAGACGCTGCCATTGCCGCTGATCACGCGTGCGGCGCCCCGAATTCCAGTGAGCGTGACCGATCCGAAGGAATTGCGCACCTCGGCTGCTCCGGCCACCTTCGTGAGGGTGATCGCCCCGTTCGAATCGCTCAGCGTCGCGCTGCCGCCGATCCCCGCGGCGTCAATCGAGCCGAAGGAGGTTTTCAATTGCGCGGAGCCGCCGATCGTGCGGACCAGGATTTTGCCGTTCGAGTCATCAATTTCAACCGCACCACCCACATCGCGCAGTTCGACGCTGCCGAAGGTAGTCCTCACCGTGGCGCTCTCGCCCACTTTACTGCCGGAGATGCCGGAGTTCGTGCCGGAGCAGGTGAGCCGCCGCGCGATGTTGAAGAAATTAATCGATGCGAACGACGTGGTGAGATCCGCCGCACCCGCAATCTCACGGGCCGTGACTTCTCCATTTCCATTGCGCACCGTCAGGTCTCCACGGATGCTCTCCGCGCGCACCGAGCCAAAACCATTCGTGATGCTGGCCGGGCCGCCCGCGCCAATCAGCTCGACGTTGCCGTTGCTGTTGCCGATCGTGACGCGCCGGCCGATGCGGCTCGCGGTAACTTCGCCGAAGCGGTTGCGGAGCTCGAGCGAGCCTTCGACCTGGGCGACGTGGACGAAGCTGTTGTTGTTGGCGACAGCGACGTCGCCCGCGTTGTTCGACACTTCGACCCCGCCGAAGGAATTTTCCAGCCGCTGGTTGCCGCGGCCGTCGCGAAACGTGAGCTGGCCGTGGCTGTTGTTGATGTCGCTATCGGCCTTGAGGCCGGCCACGGAAACGTCGCCGAAGCTGTTCTTGAGCGTGAGCGGCGAATCCTCCGGCATGTCGATGTTGTAGTCCACCGAGTAGGAAATGTTGCGGCGACCAAAGAAGCTCTTCGGCTCCGACTCAGGATATTCGGTGCGGATGGAAAGGCCCGCAGAGGATTGGTCCACGTGGATATTGATTTGATTCGAGAAATTCTGCGCTTCGTCGCGCGAAGGGGACGCCACATGGATGTTGGCGACGATATGAACATCGTGGCCGGCGTGCGTGCGCACCTGGATGCTGCCCAGGCGATGATCGAGGCGCACGGCCTGGCCAGCGCCGAGCGTGACCGTCTTGTCGAAGGTCCGCTGAATTTCTTCCTGCGAGGCGCGCGACCTCGCCGCGGCGGGGGCAGCGCAGACAGCGCACGCGAAGAAAATCGCGGGAAGCAGGCGAGTCAACTTTCTCCCGCGCAATGAGATGGGTCGGCGCATCCTATTCCTCCTGGACCACTTCTTCGAGTGTCTGTTGCTTTTCGTGATAAACCGAAAGCAGCTCGCGGCGCAAACGCGCGTTCCAGTGGTTCTTCTCGATATTGGCGCGGCACTCGGAGATGGCGGCGTCGAGCAGCAGCAATTTTTCGCGGTAGCTGGCCATGAGTGGCGTCGCGGGGTGCTCGAGCTTTGGTTCGGCGAGCGCAGAAAGCTTGTCGATCGATTTCAAGTACGCCGCTTCGGCGGAGTCGGCTTCCAGGACCGCCTGCTCGGTCAGCAGGCGCCGGTGCGCGGCATCCGTCGCCTGCCCGGGCTGCGAGACGACAGGAGAATTCCCCGGCATCCGGCGAACCAGCCACGCGCCGGAAGCGGTCAGCAGTGCGAGCACAAGAATCGCCACCGCCGCGTGCCATTCGCGTCCCGCGAACTGCCACATGCGCCACGGGCTCCACGCGGGCCGCCCGGCGGCGGATTGCATTTCGGTTTCCAGGGAGCGGCGAATCTTCAGCCATAGATA
>JBGQEW010000075.1:0-12182 GCA_041496565.1 Terriglobia bacterium
CCCCACTCCGAGTGTTCCAAAACGGTAGTGGGTAAGGGGAAAGGTACAGGTAAGAAACACTGTCCTTTCGGACAGGCCCATGATTGACTAAGAGAGAAAGAGCGGAAAAATTTCGTTTGAGGGTTCCTAGGGGTGGTTTATAATTGCCTTTCGATCTCGGCGTGCTACCTCGCATGGAGTCAAGGACTTCTGTGGGTGTGTGGTCATCGAAGATGCTTTGCGCAAGGTTATAGGCAGTGTTTCTTTTTGGGCCTTTCGTACCACTGGCGGGATTCCAGTCATGAGTGCGAGTTTGTGAGGAGGGCGGGATGAAATCGGCGCTTCGAGTCCTAGCTGTGCTCGCTTTGGTTCTGGTGATTGTGCCGCTCAGCTTCGCCGACTCGCGTGCGACGTCCAAGAAGCACGCGCGAACGTCGAAATCGGTGAAGAAGCCGGCCGCGAAGAAGGCTTCGCCCGCACCGGCGCCAAAGGCTGCAGCCTCGATGAAGCACGAGGAGGCGGAAGCTCCGAAGTGGCTTCCGATGCCGGCGACCACGGGCGGCCTGGGACTGTTCACGCTCGAGACGGGCGAAACGTTGCCCAAGAAAGGCTTCAGCATTTCCTCCTTCGTAGACAAGTTCTCCCGCTCACCCGGCGATGTCACGGTGCTACGCGCTGGACTCAGTTTCGCATTGGGAATTACCGACCGGGCAACGCTCTATGTCCAGTTTGATCCGCACCGGCACATCCACGTTGGCAATGCCAGCGAGTTGAGTCTCGCCACGCCCACCAATGGAACGTTCCAACAGTTCGATAGCACGTTCTATCGTTCGCTGCTGCCTTGCGCTCCGCCGGCGATTCCGTGCGTGGCGCCCGGGTACGTGGAAGATTATCCATTCGCCTCGACCAACGGGGGCGGTGTAGGCGACGTCCACCTGGGGGTGAAGTGGAACCTCGCTGCCGAAAATCGCGGCGCGCCGGTGAGCTTCGCCATTCACAATGAGGTGATCATCCCGACGCGCACCGGTTTCGCCGACCTGCTCAACAACACGACGCAGACGGGTACGTTTGGCGACCAGGTCGGCCTGGCGGTGAGCAAGCACGTGTTCGACAACAGCGTGGTGCTCACGTTCAACTGGAGCTACGAATTCACTCGCGATCCCGTCTTCACCGTTTTGAATACGCAGACTGGCGCGACGCAGAAAGTACGCGCCACGCTGGCCGATCAGATGCGCGCCGGCGTTGGCGTCCTGCTGTTCCCGGAAAAGCGCGTCCAGTTCATGAGCGAGTACAGCGGTCTGATTTTCGTGGGCGACCATACACCGAATACTTCGTTCGGGCCGCGCGATCCAGTGGACACGGTCACGGGCATACGCTTCTATCCGGCGCGCTGGTTCGGCGTGGACATCGGTTACCGGTCGATGCTGAACCTGACGCAACACCACGACCGCAACGGATTCGTCATCAAGATGGGCGTGGTGGATTGGCCGGAAGCGCCGAAGGCGCCGGACAACTTGACGGCTTCGTGCTCGGTGGACAAGAACTCGCTGGTGGCGGAATCTGGAGAAGCGGTGAATTCGAGCGTGCGCGCCACCGATGCTTATAACCATCCGCTGACGTACACGTGGACCGCTACGGGAGGAAAAATCTACGGGAGCGGTCCGGACGTGCGCTGGGATTCCACGGGGGTCGCGCCGGGCAGTTACGTCCTGACGGCGCGCGTGGATGACGGCGCGGGAAACAATGCCAGCTGTTCGTCCGACGTGCGCGTGGAGCCGAAACCGATTCCGCCGCCGACGATGACCTGCTCGGTGGACCGCTCAAGTTTGCTGGTGGGTGAGCGGGCGCAACTTTCTGCCTCCGTGAACGATCAGAGCGGCACGCCGTTGACATACACCTGGCAGACGAACGGCGGTCAGATCGTCGGTTCCGGCTCGAGCGTGCAGCTCGACACTTCCGGCGTCGCCCCGGGCACGTACACGGTGACCGGACGAGCCGAAAACGGCAAGGGTGGCGCCGCCGATTGCACGACGAGCGTCACGGTGCAAGCGCCGCCTCCGCAGCCGCAAGCGGCCAAACTGAACGAGTGCTTCTTCCGCGAGACCAGCGCCCGCGTGGACAACGTCTGCAAGCGCATTCTGGATGACGTTGCGCTGCGTTTGCAGAATGATCCCAAGGCGAAGGTCGTCGTGATCGGGTATTCCACTCCGAAGACGACCAAGGCTGGAGAGCGCGCTGCCGCGAAGCTGGCGAACGATCGCGCGGCGAACGCCCAGAAATACTTGTCCAAGGAAAAGGGCGTGACCGAATCGCGGATCGAGCTGCGAACCGCGGGCGGCCAGAAGGGCGCGGGCAAGCAGAACAACCGCGCGGACATCATCTGGGTGCCGGAAGGCGCTTCCTTCTAACGAAGCGGTGTTTCGGAACTCTTTCGGGCTCCGTTCGCAAGCGGGGACGGAGCCCTCTTCTTTCTGGGCGTAAAGAAGGCTCGACCGATGCTTCCAAGACCCGCCATACAATGGATCTCCGGTTCGTTGCCGGCGCGACGGCCGGCGCAGATGGCGGGACTGTTGTTTGCTTGCCTCGGGCTCGCGCTCGCCCTCTCCCGTCCACTCGAAGCGCAGGAATGGCAGCCGATGGGGCCGCCGGGCGGCGACGCGCGGGCGCTGGCAGTTGATCCCTCCAATCCGCGCCTTCTCTATCTAGGCACAACCGACGGACACATATTCGGCTCGCGCGACGGTGGCCAGCGTTGGCAGATTCTTGGCCGCGCCGGTTCGCGGCTCGACGCGGTGGTGACAGTTCTTCTGGTCGACCCGCGTGACGCGCGCACCCTTTTTGCCAGCACCTGGACTCGCGGCCCAGGCGGCGAGGGAGGTGGCGTCTTCCGCAGCCGCGATGGCGGGCACAATTGGGAGCCGGCCGGACTCACGGGCCACGCCGTGCGGGCGTTGATCGAGTCACCGTCGGATCCCGACATCCTGGTCGCGGGCGCGCTCGACGGCGTTTTTCGTTCCCGCGATTCCGGAAAGACTTGGGAGCGCATCTCGCCCGAAGCTGACGAAGAGCTTCGCAATTTCGATTCGCTCGCCATGGATCCCGTTCATCCGAACGTGATTTATGCGGGAACGTTTCATCTGCCCTGGAAGACGTCGGACGGCGGCCGCAATTGGGTTTCCATCCACAACGGGATGATTGACGATTCCGACGTGCTGAGCTTGATCGTGGATCGCACCCATCCGAACCGCCTGTATGCGAGCGCCTGTTCCGGAATCTATCGCAGCGATAATGCGGGAACACTCTGGAAAAAGATTCAGGGCATCCCGTACTCCGCGCGGCGCACGTATGTGATCCGCCAGGACCCGGCGCACCCCAGCTCGGTTTATGCCGGGACGAGCGAAGGGTTATGGAAATCTGCGGACAGCGGGTCCACCTGGCGGCGGATGACTCCGGCCGATTGGGTGATCAACACGCTTGCGTTCAGCGCCGCGGCGCGGGGTGCACCGCAAGATTCGCCGAGCCGCGCGGCGCTAGGACGACTGCTGATCGGCACGCAGCAATTCGGCGTTCTCTCGAGCGACGACGGCGCGCACTTTCAGGCGGCCAACAGCGGCTTCAGCCATCGGCAAATCGTTGCTCTCGCGCTCGACCGCAAACATCCCGGGCGTGTGCTGGCCGTTCTTGCCAATGCGCCGGAGCCGGCGCTCGCGACCGATGACAATGGGCGCACTTGGGCGCCCCTCGGTCCGGGCCTGCGCACGGAAGGATTGCGGCGCACCTATGCCTCTCCCATCGGCTGGCTGGCGGCGCTTGACCGCGGAGGGGTGATGCACTACGACACCGCTAAGGGCGCTTGGGTGCGTATGGGAAGCGTGGTGGGCGAAGCTGCCGATACGGTGGATCGCCGCGGCCGCCGCGTGCCAGCGAGCAAGCCGATTCCACTCAACTTCGTCGTGAACGATATGGCCTTCAGCCGCGACATCTGGTTTGCGGCGACTCCGAACGGTCTTCTGGCTTCCCGCGATCGGGGCGCGACGTGGTCGCAGTTCTCCTTTGCGCCGCTCGTCCTGCCGGTCAGTTCCGTGCGCGCTTCCGCGGATGCCCTGCAACTGTGGGTCGTCTCGCTGCGCGGCATGGTTTTCTCGAAGGACGGGGGCAAGACTTGGTCATGGCACGACCTGCCGATGGAAGCGGGCGGCGTGGTCCGTCTCGACGTCGCGGGGGAGGACACGGTCGTGGCCAGCTCGCGGCGCGGCTTGTACGTCTCCCGCGATGCGGGGAAGACGTGGCGGATCGTGGCGTCCGGTTTGCCGGAAGTGCCCATGCAGGACCTGGCGTTTGCCGGACACATTTGGCTGGCTTCGGTCCAGACGGGCGGACTCTATCTTTCCTTGGATCGCGGCGTCACCTGGGGGCGAATCGAGGGAACGCTGGCCGAAGGATTTTTCCCTGCCGTGACGACTGGGGAAGAATCCGGCGTGGTCTACGCCGCCTCAACCACGGATGGGCTCTACGCGGTCGAGGTGGACAGCCACTCGACTGCTTCAACTTCGAGTTCTTCCGGGCGATAGCTGTTCGTCCCTCTTCGATTCCAGTGCCCCTCGAACGTTTTTCAATGAAATTGCGAGGCCGAAGCAAGATTTCCATCCAGAGGAGCAGAATACATCGGATATTCAGACGCTTTCATCCCAGCATGGGAAACATGCCCGTTTCAAACCTGCACGCGAATGACTTCAGGGGGGTTGTGGTCGCGGAGAGCATATTACTCATTGACTATTCTCCCCATTTGGCACTAAATGGCGGGCGGTCGGTTATACTGCAAGATACGTATCTGCAAGAGTACCCAAAGGTTGATATTAGTTCCTGTTTTGGTCCATTTCGTGCAGCCCATTGCAGGAAGGGGAAAGAATGGCTTTCCAATCTGAAAGTGGAAGCGCGGTGGCGATTGAGAGTTCGACTGCGATTTCAGTTCTGATCGTGGACGACGAAAACGCGGCGCGCGATCTGTGCCGCGACGTCGCGAGGGAGTCGGGGCTGCAAGTGCAGACCGCGGGGACGACCGAGCAGGCGCTCGAGATTCTCGACCAATATCCGGCGGACATCCTGATCACGGATCTCCGCGTGCCGCAGTTGGGCGGCCTCGAATTGCTGAAGCGCGTGCGCGAAAATTACCCGCAAGTCGCGGTGATCGTGCTGACGCAGTACGGATCGATTGAAAGCGCCGTGGACGCCATCCGGCTAGGCGCCAGCGACTACCTCACGAAGCCCTTCCACTTGGACGAGCTGAGGCGGAAGCTGGATCGGCTGATCCGCGCGCAGGAGCTTGACCAGGAAAACCGCGTGCTCCGCGAACAGCTCCGGACGCGGCCGGGCTTCACCGGCTTGATCGGCAGTTCGCCGAAGATGCAGCGCGTCTTCCGGCTGATCGAAAAGGTGAGCCAGCACAACTATTCGGTCCTGATTCTGGGGGAAAGCGGAACGGGAAAGGAATTAGTCGCGCGATCGATTCACTTTTCCGGCGCCCGCAAGACGAAGCCCTTCGTGCCGGTGGATTGCTCAGCACTGGTGCCGACCCTGATCGAGTCGGAGCTGTTCGGCTACGTCAAGGGCGCCTTTACCGGCGCGATGCACAACAAGCAGGGCCTGATGGAGGCGGCCGATGGCGGCACGCTCTTCCTCGACGAGATCGCAGACTTGCCGGTGGACCTGCAGGCGAAACTGTTGCGCGCGCTGCAAGAAAAGGAAGTCAAGCCGGTCGGCTCGACGGAGCGAATTCAAATCACCATGCGGGTGATCGCGGCGACGAATCGCGATCTGGAAACGGCAGTGCGCACCGGTGGTTTCCGGCAGGATCTCTTTTTCCGCCTGAACGTGGTGCAGATCAAGCTGCCGCCGTTGCGGGAACGAAAAACGGACATCCCCTTTCTGGCAAACGCTTTCGTCGAAAAATTCAGCGACCCACAACGGCCGACCCACATCTCCGAGGACGCCATGGCGCGCCTGGTGGCCTATGATTGGCCGGGAAACGTGCGTGAACTGGAGAACGCCATCGAGCGCGCCATCGCACTGGGCTCCGGCCCCATCCTGCACATCGGCGATTTGCCCACCAATCTTCAGTATGGCCGGGTGGAGAATATGCCGGAAACTGATGAAATCGTCCCGCTCGAAGAAATGGAGCGCCGTGCCATTCTCCGCGCGCTCCGCGAAGTGGGCGGGGACAGGCTCGCGGCGGCGCGGCTCCTCGGGATCGGAAAGACCACGCTGTACCGCAAACTCAAGCAGTACGACGCGCAGTCCCACGGAAACTGAATTTCGCATGGCGTACGCGCTTTCGCTTGCGCGTTGATGTGCCCGCCGGTTCGATTCATCCTGCCCTTCCCAATCCGCAATTTCCTATTGAGGGAACCGTTTGGTGTCGCAGTGGGAATCGTGCGGACAGATTTCCACAGCCACCTCCAACTATCCCTCTATTTCTCAGTTTGTTAACCGGGCAGAGCGGTTGGTAGGCCCTGTGCTCTAGAGGCTCGTGGAGGTTCATTGCATGTACGAGCACAGGGTTCTAGTCCTACCTAGATTTGCCGCTCGTGCGATCGAGCTTATCGTTGGCGTCGGTGCCGCGCTGCTGTTCAGCTATCTCATCGTGCAGGCCCGCTGGTAGGTCGCAGATGAAGCGCCCGATTCCATCTGCTCCTGCCGAGGGCGCATTCAAATCTCAGCAGTGGTTCGGACGCATCTCGGAGGCCGCGTCCTCGGCGAAGTCGCTCGAGTCCCTGCTCGAATTGGGTGCCTGGGCGCTGCTGGGCGCGGGGCAGGGCGACCGTGCCGGCGTTTGGCTGGATCGCAGCAATGGAGTGCGGGCCTGGCATGGCGCGATCGCGAGCGCCGGTTCCATCCACCTGCCGGCCGAATGGTGCCACGTGGATTTCTCCGCACTTCTCTCCCCAGAAATTCTGGGCGCCCTCGTGCCGGTCGTTTCCGAGCTTTCCTCGTCCGCAGAGCCACCCCGCTTCGAATTCCTGCGCGGCGCAAAGAGAGCGATTTGGCTGCCGCTGTGTTTTCGGTCTTCGGCTCTCGGGCTTGCCGTGGTGGCCTGGACGCAACCCGGTGAGGCCGCGGACGCCGCCGTCCTACGCGGGATCGCTTCCGAAATCACGCTGGCGGTGGCCGAGCGAACCGACGCGGAACGGCTCTCGCGCGCGCGGCTGGAATCTCCCCATCGCAGGGGCGTCGAGCGCAATCCGAAACCGGCGGTGGAGGATTTGGAATCGAAGCAATCGGAGGCGGAACTCCGCAGCTTGCTGGCGGCGACGGAAGATGGGGTGCTGTTGATCGATGCCTCCGGAACGATCCGCTCCTACAACAAGAAACTCAATGAACTCCTCGCCCTGGACCCCGCCGCGCTTTCCACGGCCCGAAGCGTCGAAGGGCTCATCAAGCTGCTGCAGGACCGTTTCCGCGATCCAAAAGGATTTGCCGAGCGTTGGCGTTTGCTGTCCACCCGAGGCACCCATGCCGTGCGCGACGAATTGGAACTGGTGCGTCCGGCGCGCAAGCTGCTCGAGTGCAATGTGCATCCCGTCCTCGACGCGCAAGGGCGGCTGCTCGGATGGCTCGAGCAGTATCGGGACATTACGATCCAGCGCAATATCCAATCGAAGCTGCTGCAAACCGAGAAGATGGCCGCGCTCGGCCAGCTCGTTTCCGGCATCGCCCATGAATTAAACAATCCTCTGACCGCCATCATGGGCTACGGACAACTGCTGCTTGGCCACCGGCTGCAGCCGGTGCAACTCGGCGAGGCGAGGAAAATCTATCAGGAAGCGGAGCGGGCACGGCGGATCGTCAAAAATCTGCTCTACTTTGCGCGGGAGACCACGCCGGAACGCTCGCGTGTGGATGTGAATGAAGTGGTCGAACGGACACTGGCGCTGCGCAGCTACGAGCTGAAGATTGAAAACATCGTGGTGCATTGCGAGCTGGAATCGAACCTGCCGCCGACCCTGGCGGATCCCTACCAACTTCAGCAGGTGGTCCTGAACCTGCTCGTGAACGCCGAGCAGGCGCTATTGCAAGCTCGCGGCCAGGGCAACATCCGCATTCAGACGCGGCGGATTGCGGCCAAGCGCCTCGCAGTCGAGGTCTGCGATGATGGGCCCGGCATCTCGCCCGACATTCTTTCGCGAATTTTTGATCCCTTTTTCACAACCAAGCCCCCCGGTGTCGGAACTGGGCTGGGGCTTTCCATCGTGTACGGGATCGTCCAGCAGCACGCCGGCGACGTTTACGTGGAGAACCGGCCGGGCGGCGGGGCGCGGTTTGTGGTGGAGCTGCCGATCGTTAACGTCCCCGCGGAAAAAGCCTCCGAAGAGGCGCACGCGAACGAGCGCGCGGCCACGGATGTGCCAGCGGGGCGGATCCTGGTGGTAGAGGACGAGCCCACGGTGGCGCAACTGATCGTGGACGTGCTGCGGGAAGATGGGCATCAAGTGGACGCGGTGACGGATAGCCAGGAGGGACTGAACCGCGTCTCGCGTTCCCGCTACGATCTGGTGATTTGCGACTTGCGCATGCCGCGGCTCGACGGCCCGGCGTTTTATAACGCGCTGGTGAATGCGGGCAGCCCGGTGGCGAACCGTTTGATCTTCATCACCGGCGATATCTTGGCGCCGCGAACCCTCGAATTTCTAGAGCCGCATCACCTGCCGTACTTGGCCAAGCCCTTCCTGGTGGAGGAGCTGAAGCTGGCGGTGAACAGCCAACTCGAGCGCGGCCGCGCCGAATCGCGCCTTTCGGCGATGGGATCGGAATCCGGTGGGGCGCCGGTAGCGATAAGGAGACAATGACGCCGGCGAATCGAATTGCGTTGCTGGCCACGGCCGATGACGAATTGGCGCGCCGGCTGATCGCCGAGATCCTGCGATTGGGCCGGGCTTGTCAACTGCCGGTGGCGCACAACCTGGCACAATTGCGCGCGCGGCTGAGTCACGTTTCTCCCGTCGCCATCCTGCTCGATGAATCGGCGGTGGACGGCCCGCGGCTCGAGGCCACGGCCCGGCGGCTCTCCGAGATGGCGCCGGTGATCCTTCTGGCCGGCGCGGCGCACGAGGAGGAGCTCTCTGCATTGATCGTCGAAGGCAACGTCGATTTCGTTGCGCGCACCGGCAATTTTGTTTCGCTCGCGGCCTGCCTGATCGAGCGCCGCATCCGCTGGGCCGAGCGCCCGGAGGCTGCGCCGGGGCAGCCGTGGATGGAGCTGCCCGCCGAGTTCAGCGAAATCCTGCGGCACGACATCAATAATCCGCTGACGGGAATCCTGGGCAATGCCGAACTGCTGCTGGCCCACCGCGATCACCTCTCACCCCTCGAGGTTCAACGATTGGAGACGATCGTGGACCTCGCCGTGCGTCTCCGCGAAACCATCCGCCGGCTTAGCAACAACGGGCTGGGCGACCAGCGCCGATTGCGCGCATCCTGATTCAGCGCTGCTGGGGCCTCTCTCTGCACGGAGACTCGACGGACTTCTTTGGCTCGAGTCGATTTCGATTCATTTTTTGCCGCACCCCAAGCACTCCGTGCAAATCTATTTACATCAGCCCGCACTTTCCCTACCATTGGCGTTGATTTGGTCTGTCCAGCCCTCTGATTTCGTCCGGCAGAAGGCGGCAGACCGGGCGAAACATGTCACGCGCTCCCCGACTCGTTCTCATTGAACCGAACGGCACGCGGCGCGAAGTGGTGATTTCTTCCACTCCGTTCCGCATCGGCCGCCAAGCCGGCAATGAGCTGACGGTGCGTGACAGCCGCATCAGCCGCCAGCAGGCTCAGATTCTTGCCGCGGACGGCGCCTATATCCTCGAAGACCTCGGCAGCCGCCACGGCACGTTCATCAACGGCGCCCGCGTCGCCAACCGGCAAGAGCTGCATGCCCGCGACAAAATCGATTTCGGCATGACCGATTCGTACCGGCTGATCTTCGTCGGAGATGAGGCCACGCTCGACGAGCTGGTCCAGCGAGTCGAGAAGCCCGCGCCGTCGCAGAGCGGCTCGCGCGAGCTGTATCACCTGGGTGTGCTGCTGGAGGTGGCGCGGACGCTCGGCACCGGCGGCCTGTCGCTCGAAGAGGTGCTTACTTCGGTAGTGGATGCGGCGATCCAACTGACCAAGACCGAGCGGGGCGTGCTGCTGCTGGCCGATTCGAAGGGGGAGCTCCAGACCCGCGTCGCGCGCGACGCGCAGCGCGGCACCCTGCAGCCCGACCAGGTGCAGATCTCCCAGGGCGTGCTGCGGCAGGTGATGAAGACGCGGCGCGAGCTGGTCGTCAGCGACACGGGCAGCGATTCCGCCATTCAGCAGCAAGCCAGTGTGGTTCGGCTCGAGCTGCACACGGTGGTCGCAGTGCCGCTTGAAAAGCTGCCGATGATCGCCGCGCTCGACGTGACCGTGACGGCGCGCGAGGCCGAGCTGTTGGGCGTGCTCTATCTCGACAGCCACGTTCCTTCAAGCGCGTTTACCGATCTCGACCGCGAAGTGCTGCGCACGCTGGCGCGCGAGGCCACCAACGTCATCGAAAACGCGCGCTTGTTCGCCTCCGCCCGTGCCAAGCAGCGTCTGGACCACGAGCTCGAAATCGCCAGCAAGATTCAACAGCGCCTGTTGCCGAAGACATTTCCCAACACGGCGCATTGCGCGGCCATGGGCGCGACGCTGGCCTGCCTCTCGGTCGGAGGCGACTGCTTTGACGTGATCGAGCTCAGCGGCGGCCGCTTTGGCTTTCTCGTTGGCGACGTCTCCGGGAAGGGAATTTCCGCCGCGCTGCTCGCGACGATGCTGCAAGGCGTCTTCTTCACCACCGCAGCGCTGGATATACCGCTCGCGGAGATTGTCTCCCGCGTCAACCAGTATCTGTGCGAGCGCAGCGGGGACGAGCGCTACGCCACGCTGTTCTACGGCGTGCTGGACCCGAGCGGCGAGCTGGAATACATCAATGCCGGCCACGTGCCGCCGATCATCCGGCGCAAGAGCGGTCAGCTCGACGCACTGGGCTCCGGAAATTTCCCCGTGGGCATGTTCGCGGAAGCGGACTATAGTTGCGGCCGAGCCACGCTCGGTGCCGGCGACTTGGTGGTGATCTATTCGGATGGAATTTCCGAGGCCTACAACGTCCAAGGAGACATGCTCGGCGAGGGTGGGTTGTGCCAGATCGTGGAATCGTTTCAGGGAGACACGGTGGATCAGCTCGCCGGCGTGATTCAAGCAGGAGTCCGCAATTTCACCGAAGGCGCCCCGCAGTCGGATGACATCACCCTGCTCGTGGTCCAGTACAAAGGGAACTGAGGATGAATAAGCCGCAAGCTTCACGGCGCGGTTCGGCGGCGCCACTTCACCGGCTCGATCAAGCTCTGAACACATTGAATACGGAGGCTGACCCCTCCGAGCTTGCCCGGCAACTGGTCCAGACGGTCGCGTCGCAGCGCGGCGTGGTTGGCGCCCGGCTGTGGCGTTTCGCCGGAGGTGTGCCCACCGTTTGGAGCGAGACAGGAAACCTTCCGGCGCCGGATCTCGCGGCGCTGGAGAAATTCCTCACCGGTCAAAGCGTCTGGCAGGCGAACGGCCGCAGCTGGACGTGGGCGCTGGGACAAGACTCCTCGCGGCTGGGCGTGCTCGAAGCCCAAGCAAGCGAGGCGCTCGACGAGGAAACGCAGAGCCTGCTGACGTTGATGAGCCGCTATGCCGAGGTGGCCCTGGTCAACAGCGAGCGGCGCCACGCCATGGTCGAGCTTTCGACGATCGTCGAAGCCACGAAGCGGCTGAATTCGACGCTCGATCTCGGCGAACTGATCAACATCATTCTCCAGCTTGCCACGCGGCACACCGCTGCGGACCGCGGCACCGTCTTTCTCGTGGACCACGAGCGGGACGAAATCTGGTCGCTCGTCGGCCTCGGACTCGATCTCCAGGAAATTCGCTTGCCGGCTAGCCGCGGAATCGCCGGATGGGTGGCGCACCACGGCGAGACCGTGAATCTTTCCGATGCCTACCAGGATTCGCGCTTCGAGCGCGATGTGGACCGGCGGCTCAGCTACCGCACGCGCACGTTGCTCTGCCTGCCGATCCGCAACAAGGATGGCGAAGTGATCGGCGTCCTCCAATTGCTCAACAAGCAGGGCGGGCCGTTCACCGCGGGAGACGAGGGCTTCCTACAA
>JBGQEW010000076.1:0-12176 GCA_041496565.1 Terriglobia bacterium
AGGGCCTTTGCGCGAGATTACTCGCGACATTTCTCAGCTAGACTGGGTTTAGTGGTTTCTTCCCAGTAACACCCCACCCCACCCCGGGAGGTGACTACCGCCAGGTTTTCACCTCCCTTTTCTTTTCCAGCCTGCGTTTCGGGGCGTTTCGGCTTTCGAGATACACACCCCCA
The DNA here is from genome assembly GCA_041496565.1 of Terriglobia bacterium. Lineage (GTDB taxonomy): Bacteria > Acidobacteriota > Terriglobia > Acidiferrales > UBA7541 > JBGPTK01. The sequence goes on from JBGQEW010000076.1 coordinate 174, forward strand.
CGTGCCCGCTGCTTACGTGGATCTCTTCCAAGTAAGCTGCCAACAATTCCCGCCGTGGCTGATTGATTCAAGGACTTCTGAAAGCTGCCTAGCGCCCTACCGGGACTCGTGCCCCCCGTTCCTTCTTGGCCCGCTTATTCGCATAGAGAGCTTGGTCTGCTCGTTCGAGCATCTGCTCAGCCGTTTCCCCCGTCTGGTAGCCCGTCCATCCCGCGGAATACGTGATGGGAATCTCCTTGCCCTGGAAGTCCACAACAACGGAGCTCAGTCGGTCCAGAACGCTCTGGATCTGCTCAGGCCGGCACTCGGGAAGCAGAACCATGAACTCATCGCCGCCCATCCGCACGGCAACATCGGAAACGCGGATGGCTTTGTTTAATCTATCTGCAAACGTCCGCAGCAATAGATCTCCAGCCGCATGGCCATACCGATCGTTGATTTGCTTGAAGCCATCCAAGTCAAACATCATCACCGTCAGCGGATGCCCGTGGCGCTGTGAGCGCGAGACCTCGCCCGCCAGCCGCTGTTCGGCCAGACGTCGATTGTGGAGACCGGTCAGCGGGTCGAGAGTCGCCAGCTTGTGGAATTCCTCCGCGCGAACCTTCAACCGCGTCATCATCCCCACGTGCGTGGACATTTCTTGTCGCAGGCGCTTGATTAATACCTGCTGGTAGATTGTGTAGACGTTGAACAGCAAGACGAGCGCGACCAGCCCGCGCACGGCCAGGTCCAAATTGAGCTGGAAGTACCGGTCGGAATCTCTTAACAGGCTCGGCAAGGACAGGGAAACCACGGCCAGCGTCAGGACCAGCATGACGACGACTGCGGCCCACCACAGCCACCAGTCGCGCCGTTCCAGGCGCCGCAAATTGTCTTGGATATCCTGCATGCGAGCGACGGAATCTAGTTCCGGCAACTCGCGTTCCAAATCATCCACAGAGATTCCCGGCGACTCAGCCTTGGGACTCTAAAGAAGTTATCAATCCATGTTCCGCTTTGCCCGCCCCGAAGGGAAGCCTAATTCGGCACCCTGTTTTCAATTTAGGAAACGGCGGCGCCAAATTCTTCAAGAGTGCTCTGGGCGCAGGTCTCCGTCATGATTTCAGCCGATACTTCCTCGCGGAGCGCCAAACAGTGTTCTCGTCCCCGAAGGAATGTAACCAGCTCGCTTGCGCTGGAGTCCAACATCCGAATGCCGGAGAGCGCTTCGGAATGGCGGAATCGATTTTCTCGAGTGGAGGAGGGAATAAGGATGATCGGAACGCTTGCTTGCCCTACAAGCAACGTTCACCCTTCCCGAAACGGCCTGCGGGGGTATAATGCGCCCACTAAAAGACCAGTTGATGCAGGGGGGCTAGCTTAGCGCTGCGGAGCGGAGGAGGCGGCTGTGAACCTGCAGATTTCGACACGGCAATCCGCGGACGTCACCATCGTGGACCTGCAGGGGCGCGTCACGATCGGCGTCAGCAACGACATCCTCAGCGGAAAATTGCGTGAATTGCTCGAGAATGGAGTCCGCAAGGTGCTCATCAATCTCGAAAACGTCCCGCAGATGGACAGCTCCGGCATCAGCAGCCTGGTGCGCTCTTTCGTTACCCTGCAGCGCACCGGCGGCAGCCTGAAACTGCTTCGTCCCGTCGGCCACGTTCGCGATGTGCTCGAACTCACCCGCCTGCTTCAATCCATTCCCAACTTCGATGATGAGGCTCGGGCGCTCGCCAGCTTCCGCTAATCGCGGGTGGTCCTGGAAACTTGCTCAGGAGTTCTTCTTCAGTTCCGCGAGAACGAGCTTCGCCACTTCTTTCAGAGTTTCAAAGACACCCTGCCCCTTGACCGCAACCGATTCAAGCGCCGTCTCGCCCTTCACGTTGAGTTCTTTCTGCAATTCCTCGATCGGCAGAATATTCGGCAAGTCGCGTTTGTTCAGTTGCAATACGTACGGGATTGTCGCGAAATCTAATCCGTGGTCCTTCAGATGCTCGCGCAGGTTATCCAGCGTTTCCAGGTTTGCGTCCAGCCGCTCCTCCTGCGAATCCGCCACGAACACCACCCCATCGGCCCCTTTCAGAATCAGCCGGCGGCTGGCCTCGTAGAAAACCTGTCCGGGAACGGTGTAGAGGTGGAAGCGAGTCTTGAATCCGCGCACGGTTCCTAAATCGAGCGGCAGAAAATCAAAAAAGAGCGTCCGGTCCGTCTCCGTCGCCAGCGACACCATCTTGCCCTTCTGGTTGGCTCCACTATGGTCGTAAATCCATTGCAAATTCGCCGTCTTGCCACCCAGGCCGGGTCCGTAATATACGAGCTTGCAGTTGATCTCGCGTGCGGGGAAGTTGATGAATGGCACGAGTCCCTCGGGGACAAGACGACCGCTATTTATAACACAGCATCGCTGCCCAGGCCACCGCGCGCCTCGGTTCTGCTTCGGAAGGGACAACCTCTCGCGAGCACATTTTCCGCAAGCCGCGGCTATATGCCCATGGATGAAGGTCGATTGCTAGACAATAACTATTAGCTATGAAGGAATCACCGCGTTGACGACAAGGTGAGACTCTGCTAACCTGCCGCCATGCCGCGCTCGCGCAAAGCTTCCCGAACCCGGAGTGCCCGCACCACCCAGGCGCCCCGCTCCAGCTCTAAACTATTGAAAACGAAGAGCGTAAGCGGCAACTCCAAGAAACGCACACCCATCGCGATCCTGGATCCGGCGGTCAAGCAGCAGTTGAAGCAATACGATGAAGCGGTCCGTTATTTTCAGCAGCAGAAGTTTCATCGGGCCAAGCAGGTGCTCGAACGAGTGATCGAAGGCCCGAGCAAGGAGCTTTCCGATCGCGCCTTGGTTCACCTTCGCGTCTGCGAACAGCGGATTTCGCGTCCGCCGACGCTCGCCCTGCGGACCGCCGAAGATCATTACACCCAGGGCGTCGCCATGATGAATCTGGGCCGCTGGGATGAAGCGCGCGAACATATGGACCGAGCCCGGAAGGCTTCTCCCAAGTCCGACCATATCATTTATGCCATGGCCGCTCTCGATTGCCTGACTGGAGAAGCGGAATCGGCGATGACCAATCTGAAAATCGCCATCGAGCTGCGCCCGGAGAATCGCTACCACGCCCGCAATGATGAGGACTTTGCTTTCTTACAGGAAGATCCCCGTTTTACTGAGTTGCTGTATCCGGAACGAGATGGTTCGTCCGGCTAGTTAGCTCTCTCCCTCGTGAAGACACAGGTGAAGAACGACCGCAATCGCCAGCGACCCGTCCGCATTGTTGCGATCGGCGGTGGCACCGGTCTTTCTATGCTTTTGCGCGGGTTGAAGGAGTACGTTGCTCGCCGGCGCCATGAACGCCTCCGGCGTCCCATCGCCGATCTTGCCGCGGTCGTTACCGTCACCGACGACGGCGGCAGCTCCGGTCGCTTGCGCCGCGAATATCGCGTCCTGCCGCCCGGCGACATCCGCAACTGCATGGTCGCGCTCTCGAAGGACGAGGCGTTGCTCGGCCGCCTTTTTCAATATCGTTTTCCCACCGGGCGCGGCCTTGGTGGCCACAGCTTCGGCAATTTGTTTCTCACCGCTCTTACCCATGTCACTGGAGACTTTCCCGAGGCAGTGCGCCTTTCAGGACAAGTCTTGGCGATCCGCGGGCGCATCTTCCCTTCGACGGAGCAGAACGTCACCCTCGAAGCGGAGCTGGAAGGCGGCCGCGTCGTTGCCGGCGAAACCAAAATTTCTCGCTCCCGCCGGCGCATCCGCCGTGTACGCTTGGTTCCCCGCCGCGTGCGCCCGCTCCCTGAAGTCATCCGCGCCATCCGCGAAGCGGACTTGATTTTGATCGGCCCCGGCTCGCTCTACACCAGCATTATTCCCAACCTGCTCGTCGAAGGCGTGGCCGACGCCATCGCTCACTCTCGCGCCACCCGCGTCTACATCGCCAACCTGATGACGCAGCCGGGCGAAACCCAGGGTTATTCCATCGCGGATCATGTTCGCGCGATCTTCGACCATACGCGGAAGCCGGTGCTGGATTGGGTCGTCGTGAATCGCAAACCGGTCTTACCGCGAGTGCTGCGCCGTTATCACGCCCAGGGCGCCGAGCCTGTCACCCCCGATGTGGAAGAGTTGCGCCGCCTCGGACTAGGCTGCGTCGTCGGCGATTTGCTCCACCAGGGCAGTGTTGTGCGTCACGACCAGTCCCGCCTCACCCGCTTGCTCCTCGAAGAATTCGTCAAAGGCCCCGCCCCCCGCTGACTTCTTTCCCGCAGCCCCACTGGCTTCCTCTCGAACTGGCCTCGTGCCCTTCGAAGCACTGACTCGTCTTGCGCCCTGCTGTGGGTGTTCGTATACTGGCCCCCGCCAAGGGCAACCGCGTCCGAGCAGCCTGCAGTAGTTCGGGGGGTGTCAGCCCCACCCGGCGCTACGACGGGCACACTCCGGAAGTTGACTCTGTCCAGGGGGATGTCGCGATGGATTCTGTCGCTGTCGAAAATGAATTGAATGTCTACGAATGCGCCGAAGCTCGCTTTGAATTGGCAGCGAAGAAGCTGGGGCTGGAAGAGGGTCTCCACAAGTATTTGCGATATCCCAACAAGGAAATCACGATCTACATTCCCGTCGGAATGGATGACGGCAGCTTGCAGGTGTTTACCGGCTACCGCGTGCAGCATTCCGTCGTCCGCGGTCCCGGCAAGGGCGGCATCCGCTACGCGCCGTCCGTCACGCTCGACGAAGTGCGTGCCCTCGCTTCTTGGATGACGTGGAAATGCGCCGTCGTCAACATTCCGTTCGGCGGGGCCAAGGGCGGCGTCATTTGCGACCCGGAAAAGCTCTCCATGGGCGAGCTCGAGCGCATCACGCGCCGCTACACCGCCGAATTGTCGGATTGGATTGGCCCGGAGCGCGACGTCCCCGCTCCCGACCTCGGCACCAACGAGCAGATCATGGCCTGGATGATGGACACCTACTCGATGCACGTCCGCCACACCGTCACCGCTGTCGTCACCGGCAAGCCGCTCGATCTCGGCGGCTCGCGCGGGCGCCGCGAAGCCACCGGACGAGGCGTCATGATCGTCTGCGACAAGGCCCTCGATAAGCTGGGGATGAAGCGCGAAGGCTGCCGTGTGATCGTGCAGGGCTTCGGCAACGTCGGCTCGATGGCTTCGATGTTGATGCACCAGGCCGGCTACAAAATCGTCGGCGCCGCCGACGTTCACGGGGGCCTCTACAATGAATCCGGCTTCGACGTTCCCAAGCTGATCGATTGGGTTCACCGCCAGCACAAGCCGCTGCCTGAGTTTCCCGGCGGAGGAACGAAAGTCACCGCGCCGGAGATTCTCTTCTTTCCCTGCGACATCCTGATTCCTGCTGCGGTTGAGAATCAGATCACCAGCAAGAACGCTCATCGCGTCCAGACGCGCATCCTCTGCGAGGGCGCGAACGGACCCACCACGCTTCCCGCCGATGATGTCCTGCGGAAAAAAGACATCTTCATTCTTCCCGACATTCTTGCAAACGCCGGTGGCGTCACCGTCAGCTACTTCGAGTGGGTGCAGGACCGCCAGGGCTTGTTCTGGCGGGAAAGCGAAGTGAACGAGCGGCTGCAAGACGTGATGGTGCACAGTTTCGACGAAGTCGTCCGCTACGCCGAAACCCATGGTGTAGACAACCGCATCGCTGCCTACATGCTCGCGATTGATCGCGTCGCGTTCGCGCTGAAGCTTCGAGGTATTTACGCTTAGACGGCTTGCACTCGCTTCGGCAATTCGAACACCGGCGCGAGCAGCCCGCCGAGGCTGGCGGCGCGCGGAGAGTTCGCTCCGTCCATGATTCGGGATTCCATTTCGCCGGGCGCCCTCAAGGGCGAAGACGAGCACCGGCGCGACATTTGCACCATCGGAAGCTGGTTCTTCGAACGCGGCTACGTCGCCGCCACCGACGGCAACATTTCCGTTCGACTCGATCCCCGGCGCATCCTCACGTCTCCCACGGCCATCAGCAAAGGCATGATGACACCGGACGACCTCGTCATCACCGATCTCGAAGGCGCCAAAATCAGCGGCCGCCGCAATCCTTCTTCCGAGCTGGCGATGCACCTGCTCATTTATAGGCGCCGGCCCGATGTCCATGCGGTTTGTCACGCGCATCCGCCGGTGGCTACTGGCTATGCCGCCGCGGGCGTGCCCCTGAACAAAGCGCTGGTCAGTGAGGTGGTCCTTTCGCTCGGCTGCATCCCCGTGGCGCGCTATGCCACGCCGGGCACGCCGGAGCTGAGTGAAGCGCTCGAGCCGCTCATCCAGAACTATGACTCGATTCTGATGGCCAATCACGGCGTGGTTACCTACGGCCAGGACCTGATGACCGCCTTCTTCCGCATGGAGACGACCGAGCACTTTGCTCGCGTCGCCCTGGTCACCGAGCTTCTCGGTAAACAAGTCTTGCTTTCCGGCGAAGATGTGGAAAAATTGCTCGCGGCGAGGGCTCGTTACGGCCTCCAGACCGCTGCCACCACGAGTTCTGAATGTCCGGTCACGGCCGAGTCGGCCGCGACTGATCGCGTGACGTTGACGTGCGCCGAGCTGGAAGCATTGATCGAAGATGCCGTGCGTCACGATCGTGCGCGGCGTTGAACCAAAGAATTTAGGCACAGCGGCACGGGGAAGAGAAGCGAGAACGGTTTAAGGCGCTTGCGCGGAGGATGATTCATGGGTGAAGCACTGGGAATGATCGAGACCCGCGGCCTGATCGCGATGATCGAGGCCTCGGACGCGATGGTGAAAGCGGCCAAGGTCACGCTGGTCGGCTGGGAAAAAATCGGCTCGGGCTACGTGACGGCGCTGGTGCGCGGTGACGTCGCTGCGGTCAAGGCGGCCACCGACGCAGGCGCTGCGGCGGCGCGGCGCGTGGGCGAGCTCATCGCCGTGCACGTGATTCCGCGGCCCCACGGTTCGCTCGAAGACGTGCTGCCCATCGGCAAGACGGCGATGACGGCGTCGGCGAAGTAGTCGGCGGCAAATCGCCCGCCTCGGCGCGCGGTCCCGGGCGCCACAGGCGTCGCGGTTTCGCTGATTCGTTTTTTGGGCGTCTTCGCCGCGCAAATTGCCGGTTGCTTGATTTTCTCTTTTCCATTTTCTGATTTTTATTGGCACGCATGATTCTGGCTCGCATCGTCGGCACCGTCGTCTCCACGCGCAAAGACCCGCGCCTCGAAGGCAAGAAACTCCTCATCGTGAAGCCCATTTCCCCCGAAGGCGCGGACGAATCCGGCTACCTGGTCGCCGTGGATACGGTGGACGCCGGTTTCCGTGAAACCGTGCTGGTGGTATCCGGCAGTTCGGCGCGCATGGCCGCCGAGTGCAAGGATCGCCCGGTGGACGCGGCCATCATTGGCATCGTGGACACGGTGAAGCTAGATGAGCTCCACGAAGCCGAGCTTGCCGCCGCGCGAAAAAGGTGACCGTGCGATGGCCTGGCTTCGCCGTCCCACTCTTGACTTTCGGCTTTGATTTTTCGGTTCTCTCATGATTCTCGGACGCGTCATCGGCAACGTGGTCGCGACCATCAAGAATCCGTCGCTTGAGGGGCGGACATTCCTGATCGTTCAGCCGATGGATCGCCACGGTCGCGACAAGGGGCGAGCTCTCGTGGCCCTTGATTCGGTTGGCGCCGGCGCCGGAGAAACGGTTTACTGGTGCCGCGGCCGCGAAGCCAGCTTTCCGTTTCTTCCCGCGGAAGTCCCGACCGAAGCCACCATCGTCGCCATCGTGGACACAATCAATGTTCCCAGCGCCCGGCCGGGGAAGTAGTGTCCTGTCGCCCGCCGCTTGAGAGGCGGGGCATTTAATGGATCGCGAATCGCTCCAAACTTTGTGCTTTGAATTTCGGTCTTCGCTATGCTGATTGGCCTTGTCATTGGCGACATCGTCGCAACGCAGAAAGCGCCTTCGCACAAAGGCCGCAAGATCCTCGTTATCCAGCCGCTGAATCTGGATGGCAGCGACCGCGGCGATCCCGTCCTCGCGCTCGATGCCGTTGACGCCGGCATCGGCGACCGCGTGCTGCTCACCACCGAAGGTTTCTCCGCGATGACCTCCGTCGGCCGCCCCAACTCTCCGATTGATTCGGCTGTCATCGGCGTTATTGACGCCGTCGAGCTGATCGAAGGCGCTCGCTAGCCCGCGCTTCCGGCGCATCGCCTCATCCCTCAAATGAGCAAGTTTGGAGAAGTCTCGTTCCCGCGCGATGAAGTAGAGTAGGTTCGTTCGGGCACAACCAGGAAATCGTCTTCGAAGGGGGAAGCGAAAATGGAAGCAAAGCAAGCGTTCTTCGAAGCCGTAAAGGCGGGCGACCTCGCTCGCGTGAAGGAGCTTCTCGATGCGGACGCTTCGCTCGTGAATGCGCGCAGCGAATCCGGCGATTCACCGATCCTGCTGGCTGTCTTTTACGGCAGGCAGGAAGTCCGGGATTTTCTCCTTGCGCGCGGCATCGAACTGGACATCTTCGAGGCCGCGGCCGTAGGAAACCTCGAGCGCGTGGCCGCGTTAATCGCGAAAGATTCTGGTCTCGCGAATGCCTTTTCCCCGCAGGGATTCCCGCCGCTGGGTCTCGCGGCATTTTGCGGCCAGCCGGCCGTGGTGGAATTCCTGCTTCACCACGGTTCGGACGTGAATGCCGTCGCGCGCAACGCCACCGGCTACACGGCCCTCACGGGAGCCGTCGCGGGCGGCCAGGTTGAAATCGCCGCGCAACTGCTGGCTGCCGGCGCCAACGCGAACCACCGCTATGCGCAGGGCTACTCGCCGCTTCATTCCGCAGCCGGCAGCGGTAACGCGCGTATGGTTTCGCTTCTGCTCGATCACGGCGCCGATCCTGCTGCGTGCACCGACGACGGTCGGGCGCCGCTCGCCCTGGCCGAAAGCAAAGGCCACAAAGAAGCCGTCGCACTCCTCCGCCAGCGCGCGGCAAAGGCTTAGCAGGCTGCGGGAAAAGTCACTATCGGGTAATGCCGAGCGCAGCGTCTAATCGCCCGGAAAAGCGGCAGGTCTCTTCTCAGCATCACACATCACCGGCTCCCCCAAACCATCTAGGGAAGCCGCTTTATCGGGCTTGGTTGGTGATCGTCTTGCGTTCTAGGTGGAATTGCCTTGTTGCGTCGAGATAGCTCACGATCAGCGGGTGCGGCTTTTCCGGCTCGGTCGACCGTTGCGGCTGGTAGAGCGTCGCCACGAAGAATCGCCGCCCGGCCAGCTCCACCGCTCTCGCTTCTCCATCTGGATCTGTCGCCGACACCGTGAGCCCGGTTGCCTCAAATCGCGGCCGGTAGGCGGCATTCACTTCAAAATTGCAAAAATATTCTTCCTGCGCTTCACCCCGCTGATACATCGCCAGAAGTCGGGAGCCTGGCTTCAATCGTACCGTGGACGCTCCCACCAGCTTTGGATCGCCCGGCTGCCGGTTTGGCACGGCGCACGAAACAGGAATCACAATTGCGTTCTTCGAATTCGGGTCGTCTTCCGCGGTGTCGGCATCGGAAATTCCCAGTACATTTCTCGCATATTCGATCAGCGTGTATTGACAGCCGCCGCATGTGCCGAGGAAGGGCCAGTCGTTTGTGCGCGCAAACTCAATCGCCGCCAGCATGCCCTCCTTGTTTTCGTAGGGGCTGCCCGGCGGTGCCCAAATTCCATCAAATCCTCCGAGAACTTCGGCGGCATTCTCCCGGGTGATGGCCGGAGTAGCCACCCACTCGCAGCTCGCTGCGATCCCCAATTTTCTGGCCGCATCTTCAAGTGAAGTCCTGATCTTCACATGGCCAGGAAACGCCGGATTGAATTCGCCGGGTACGCCGATCCGCAACGCATGCCCCATGTCGAGCCTCCTGCAAAGTTCTCGCAGATTGTCTTGTTGTTATCACGCGCCTGCGTCCGGGGAAACATCCAATTTGGCGCAGTCTTGGAGCTCGGAGAATTCGAGTGTGCCGGCAAGAGAGAAAGGGGCGGGCAGTGTAGGCGACTGCCCGTCCCTATTTGGTCCTACGAGGGGGCGTAGGGCCTGCTTCAGCGGATGACCACATATCGTGATTTTCCGCTAAACCGGATTTGGTGAATTTCATTGCCGTCGCGCACGACGGCAGTGGAATCCTGTTTGTCCTTGCCATCCACCCACTCGGCGGCGAATTCGGCGACCACTTTGCCTCCTTGTTTCACGGTCACTTTCGAATCATCCGCGATCACCGAATACTGGCCCGGCTGCAGCGTCTTGCCTGCCAGCGTTGCGGTTTCACTGAGGGTGAAGGTCGATTTCACGGCTCCGTTCGAGCTCTTGGAAAGACCCGGCGCCGCAAAGAGCGGAAGCGCCAGGGCGAGGGCTAGCGTAATCGTAAGCATTCGATATACCGTGGTGCGAGACATTGATCGTTCTCCTTTTTACGCCCCCTCATTCACTACCTTAGACGTCGCCACTGGCGAAATGTTTGGAGTCCCCGCGAAAAAAATCTTTTCGTCCCCGCGTTGACACACCGGCAAGCGTGCTGCATGATCCATTTCGAGTGGGCCCACATAGATGAATACGTTTGAATTTGATTTTTGTTCCACGGCCTCAAAAAAGGCGTCTCCGGGAATTCGGACGCCGTCCCACGGCCGGACAGTGTTCGCCTCATGATCGGACAGTTGCGCGGAAAGCTCGCGGAAAAGCGCCCCAACCAAGTCCTGCTCGACGTGGGCGGCGTCGGCTATCAGGTGCAAATTCCACTCTCCACTTTCGCTGGCCTCGGCCCGTTGCACGCCGAAACGACTCTGTTGATTCACACGCATCTGCGGGAGGACCAGTTATCCTTGTTCGGTTTTCTCACCGCGCGCGAAAAGCAGTGCTTCGAATTGTTGCTCTCGGCCAGCGGCGTCGGGCCAAGTCTCGCGCTGAAAATTCTTTCCGGCATGAGCCTCGACGATCTGGTCCCCGCGATCCGCAATAGCGATCTTGCCCAACTGGTGCGCATCCCCGGTGTCGGACGCAAGACCGCCGAGCGCATCGTCGTCGAGTTGCGCGACAAGCTCGCGGCCGTAGAAGTGGCGGGAACGGCAAAGCCCGCGTCAGGCTCACAGGTCGAAGCCGACGTTGCTTCTGCGCTCGAAAATCTCGGTTATGATCATCGCGCCATCGAGAAGGCCATCGAGCAGTCGCGCGGCGCCGCCGGCCAGAATTTCGAGAAATTGTTGCGCGCGACATTGCAGCAGCTCGGCGGGTCGGCGGCGCAAAGGAACTCCCGCGCGGCGCTCGGCGAAAGTTGATGCCGCGCGAAGGCGGAGGCCCGGTTGATCCAATTCGTCTGGGAATTCGTCGCGCGCGCCGAAAAAATCGCCGAATTTGAGCGATACTATTCCGCGTCCGGTGCCTGGGCGCAGCTCTTCGCAAAATGCCCCGGCTATCGCGGGACCGTCTTGCTGCGCGACGCTGAACAGCCGCGCCGCTACTTCACCGTGGACACCTGGGACCGCCCGGAGGACTACCGCGCCATGCGCGAGAAATCTTCCGCGGAGTTCGACCAGCTCGACCGCGCTTGCGAAGCGTTCACGGAAGTCGAGCGCCGCATCGGCGCTTTCGAGGTACTCTAGCGGGAGATCAGAATGGCCACGCCGCGCCAACGCGTTGTTTCCGGTCAAGCGCTCGACGAAGACGCCCGCATCGAAGCCAGCGTCCGTCCGAAGCGCCTCGGCGATTTCATCGGTCAGTCGCGCGTGAAGGAAAATCTCGCCATCGCCATCGAAGCGGCGCGCACCCGCGGCGAAGCCCTCGACCACGTCTTGCTCTACGGCCCGCCCGGCCTCGGCAAGACCACGCTCGCGCAAATCCTCGCCAACGAGCTCGGCGTTCAGATCAAGGTCTGCTCCGGCCCGCTGGTCGAGAAGAAGGGCGACCTCACCGCCGTTCTCACCTCGCTTGATTCACGCGACGTTTTCTTCATGGACGAGATTCACCGCCTGCTTCCCGCGGTCGAGGAAATCCTCTATCCCGCG
>JBGQEW010000077.1:0-11987 GCA_041496565.1 Terriglobia bacterium
GCGGATTTGCTGCCGCACGAATTCGTGCACTCCTGGAACGGAAAATTCCGCCGGCCCGCGGGCCTGGCCACATCCGATTATCAGCAGCCAATGAAGGGGAATCTGCTCTGGGTTTACGAGGGACTGACGCAATATCTTGGGCTGATTCTCGCCGCTCGGAGCGGCCTGTGGACACCGCCGCAGTTCCTCGAGCAAGCCGCATTTGTTGCTGCGACGTTCGACCACCGAGCGGGGCGCACCTGGCGGCCGCTGCAGGACACGGCCGATGCCGCGCAACTTCTTTACGCCGCGCCGGAGGAATGGACGGCGTGGCGCCGCAGCGTCGATTTCTACGAAGAGGGTTCCTTGATCTGGCTCGAAGCGGATACGATCATCCGCCAGCAGACGAAGGGCCGGCGTTCCTTGGACGATTTCTGCAGGCCGTTCTTCGGCGGGCCGGGCGGCGCGCCCGCGGTCAAGACCTACACCTTCGATGACGTTGTTGCCGCGCTGAACGCCGTTGCACCTTCCGGCTGGCGAGAATTTTTCACCGCGCGCTTGACTTCACTGAATCCACACGCGCCGCTGGGCGGAATTGAGAACGGCGGCTGGCGGCTTATTTACAACGAAACGCGCAACGAAAATCAAATTGCCTCCGAAGTCGCGCACAAACTGGTTGACCTGAGTTTTTCGATCGGGCTGGTCGTCGAAGAGGACGGCGCGATTCGCGACGTCATTCCCGGCATGGCCGCGGCTGCCGCCGGCATCGGCCCAGGGATGAAACTCCAGGCTGTGAACGGCCGCCAATGGTCGCCAGAATTCCTGCGGCAAGCGATTGAAGCATCGAAGGCGACCGCAAAGCCGCTCGAGTTGCTCATCGCCAACGGAAACTATTTTCGGACGTATGCGCTCAACTATCACGATGGCCTGCGCTATCCCCATCTCGAGCGCGATTCGAGCCGCGCTGACTTGTTGAGCGAGATCATCAAGCCCCTGGCGCCGCGCGGAATAAGCAGCCCCTCGACGAAACCTGACTAACACGCGAATCCGGAGCGCCACGACCGCACGTCGAAGCACACCGCAAGAAACCGAAGCGAATTTGCACTGGAGGAATACCTTGCCACGCGAGCGGGGATCGAAGGATGTGAGCCGCTGATGAAATCTCCAAATTGTCCCTCCATTATTATTTTAGTACACTACACCAGCGGTTGATAGGCAGGTCTTTGATGCGGATCATCCTCGGTCTCAGTTTAGCCCTTTCAATCATTTTCGCGGCAACAGCTCGCGCGAAGCCCTCCCAGGAACCGAAGCCGCAGGCGCAGGCCGGCGGAGGTGTGGAGGCGTCTCCACTCAAGTTTCGCGTCCTCCGTTCGGTCTCGGGAACCAAGGGTGTTCAAACGAACGGCACATACGTTATCCAGGACCCTCGTACAATCTTCTACCTGGGGCAGGATCATCAGGTGATCATCTATTTCGAATGGGAAGGCCCGCTAGGCCTTCATCGCTTTGAAGGAATATGGAAGAATCCTGACGGCAAGATCACGGCGATCTCCGACTTCGATTACGAGGCAAAGCAGAATCGATTCGGCGGATATTGGCAGTTGTTCGTCGGGGAGACGACGCAAACCGGGCTTTGGACTCTTGAAGCTCGCGTGGACGGCGAAGTTACAGGCGCCCACACGTTTCAGATCCTGGGAGGCACGAACCCCAAACCCGTAGAGACTATTCCCGCCATCCTTACTCCGGCGCAGATTTATCAGCAGGCACAAGCTTCAACGGTGACCATCGAGAAGCGGAATCAGCAAGGAGAAGTCATCGGCAGCGGACTCGGGTTTCTCGTAGCGCCTCGGCTGGTGCTGACCGCTTTTCAAGTGATCGATGGTGCAGGCATTCTTCGGCTCAAGTTGCCGGAAGGGCGAGATTTGGAGGTGTCTGAAATCGCGTCCTGGAATCGCCGACAAGATTGGGCGTTAGTGAAGGTTCCGGTAACCCAGATCCCCCCGCTGCCCATTGCAAAACCGAACTCGGACTCGGTCGGCGACCGATGCCTCTTCCTGGACGCGGCAGGACCTGGTAACCGGGTGATTGTGGAAACGATTTTGGTTGGAAAGAATAACAATCCTGGCTGGGGGGACCGCATTAACTTTGCAAACGCGGCCAGCGAACAGGGGATGGGATCTGCCCTTCTAAACGAATATGGCGAAGTTTTCGGCATCGTGGGCGGCAGCTTGTTCCCGGGGGCTTCTAGCCTAGAAGGGTTGCGGGTCAGGTATGCGACAAATTGGTTCGGCGCTGGAGCAGCTAACCGTGGTGCAATGGCGACTCCCCTTTCACTTGTGTCTCTCGATCCCGACAAATTTCACCTGACCACACTGGAGCAAATGGCCAGGACTGGACAATTTGTTCCCGCGCTCCTCAGGAAGGACAACATTGTTTCCGGAAGCCTCGTCCGGGCACTTCCGAAAGGCAAGGAAATACCAAGTCTGATCGACGACAAATTTGAATACTCGCGTGCTGACGCAAGCGCATTTGTGTCTCTGATCTGGTCGCCGAGGGAAAAGGTTAAAGGGCTCTCAACAATACGAGTGTACGACCTGGATAATCGACTGCTTTCCGAAGGCCGACCGATAAAGGTGAAAATGAGTGCCGGCGAGACCAAATCTTGGAGTTCCGAGCTGCACCTCGCAGGCTTGCGGCCCGGCATTTACCGAGTCGATCTCACTTTGGATGGAAACCCCCTTTGGCGCGCCTTTTTCCGAATCAACGAATGACCAACGCGCGCGGAGTGAGATAGACTGGGTACATCCGGAGGCTCGCGATTTCACAAATCACAGGTAACGTTAACTCTCGTAACAGTCAGGGCCCAGGGAAGCGCAGCAAGCCTTTCGTCCTTGTGGGCGCGCTGCTGATGATTTTCGGCATTGCTGGGCTGATCGCGCGGCGCATCAGCTACGCCTCGCATCAGAGTGACGTCCAAGTTGGCAGCTTGCATGCCACGGTGGAAACACGAAGGGTCGTCGAGTTCCCACCGCTTCTCTGCGTCGTCGTCATCCTGGGCGGCGCCCTGGTCAGCTACATCAGTTGGAAAAAGCTCTAGGTCCTGCCGCTCGTTGTCTTGGAAATCCCAGCGAAAAGTGACATCATGCAGCCCGCGGAGGAAGGTCAAAACATCGCCGCCCCAATGATCGATGGATAGTGTCCCGCGATTCAGCCAATCGCTTGAAGCGTACGTCGCTCATCGGCCCGCCTATCCGGATCAACTCTTCGGGTTGATTCGCAAGGTAGTGCCGCTCGACCGGAGAATGCGCGCCGTTGATCTCGGCGCAGGGACAGGCCTTTCGGCGCTGCCGCTTTGCGGGTGGTTCCGGGACGTGATCGCCGTCGAACCGGATGAGAAAATGGCCGGCGTCATTCGCGAGCAAAGCGCAAAGGTCAGCGTCCATACGGTGCAGGCCGAAGAGTTCATCGCGGCGCCCGGGAGCGTGGACCTGGTTACCTGCGGCACATCGTTCCACTGGATGGATGGACCGCGAGTTCTTGCCAATGCTGTCCGGTGGCTGCGGCCGAGAGGAATCCTGGCCATCTACACCTACTGGTTTCCGCGGCCCCGCGGACCGGCGGACGACTTGATCCAGCGCGAGCTGCACACGCATTGGGATGCATTCCGCCACGATCGGTTGCGGGATACGGCCTACTCGCGACGAACATTCGAGTCTTGCGCGGAGCTGGAACCGATCGAGAAACACGAAATTCCCAATGTCGTGGACGCCTCGGTGGAATGGCTGCTGGGCTTCCTGCGCTCAACGTCTTACGTCGCCGGGTATTTGAAGTCTCTGGCGGATGCAGAAACGTATTGGAAGCAATTTGAGTTTGAGATGCGGCGGGCGGCTCCGTCAGGCCAGATCGAAGTTGACTTGTCTCTGGAGCTGTTTCTCGCTCGCAAGCGCGAACCATCAATCGAAATGAGGAGATAACCATCACCATGAAAACCACAAAACGCTTTTCGTTGTTGTTGTTCGCCTTGGTCCTGGCAGGGGCCGTCCCGGCGCAAACTCCCTCCAAGCGCGCCGTCACGTTCGACGATCTCATCTCGATGAATCGCGTCAGCGACCCGCAGATTTCGCCGGACGGGAAGTGGGTGGCTTACACCGTAGCCACGCCGGACAAGGAAGCCAATCGCAACCTGCGCAACATTTGGCTGGTGCCGATCGAGGGAGGACTCTCACGTCAACTCACGCGCGGCGGCAGTGACATGCGCCCGCGATGGTCGCCCGACGGCAAGCGCCTTGCATTCCTCTCCTCGCGTGACGGCGCGCCGCAGGTCTATACGATCTGGCTCGCGGGAGGCGAAGCGTCTCGTTTCTCCAGCCTTTCGACCGGAGCCGACAACGAGCTATGGTCGCCGGATGGAAAAACCATCGCGTTTGTTTCGCGCGTCTATCCCGATTGCAAGGATGACGAATGCAATCGCAAACGCAACGAGGAAAAAGACAAGAGCAAAGTGAAAGCGCGCATCTACGACCGTCTGCTTTACCGTCATTGGACTGAGTGGTGGGACGGCACGCGCAGCCACCTGTTCATCCAACCAGTCGAGGGCGGCGCGGCGCGCGACCTGACTCCCGGCGCCGATTACGATGTGCCGCCTTTCAGTCTTGGCGGGCCTGAAGCGATCGCTTATTCGCCCGATTCTCAGGAGCTCTGCTTCACGGCCAACACGGACAAGGATGAAGCCCTCAGCACCAATGGCGATCTCTTCACGGTTCCGGCGTCAGGGGACAGCGCCCCGAAGCGGATTACAACGAATCCCGGCAACGACTGGGGGCCGGCCTATTCGCCCGACGGGAAATGGATCGCCTATCACGCGCAATTCATCGGTGGTTACGAAAGCGACCGCTTTCGCCTGCTGATTTACGATCGCGGGGCGGGTAAGTCCACCAATCTGACGGAAAGTTTCGATCGCTGGGTGGATACCTACGCTTGGGCGCCGGACAGCAAGACGATCTATTTCAATGCGGAAGAGCAGGCTGGAGAGCCTCTGTTTGCCGTTGCGATCAGCGGCAGCAGCTCGCCCAAGACGATTCTGCCCAAGTCCTCGATCCCCGATTTCGCCGTCAGTCCCGACGGCAAGACGCTGGTCTTCGCGCGCACGACCATGACGATGCCGGCCGAAATCTTCACGTCGGACGCTGAGGGCAATCAAATCCGGAAGCTCACGTATCAGAATGACGAGCGGCTCGCGCAACTCGAAATGTCGCCGGCCGAGGCCTTCTGGTTCGAAGGCGCTGAAAAAACACAAGTCGAAGGCTTGCTCGTCCGCCCGCCCCATTTCGACGCGTCGAAAAAATATCCCATGCTCCTGCTGGTGCACGGCGGCCCGCAGGGCGCCTGGGAGGATGCCTGGGGCTATCGCTGGAATCCGGAAGTGTTCGCTTCGCCCGGCTACGTCGTGGTGATGATCAATCCCCGCGGCTCGACCGGCTACGGGCAGAAGTTCACGGCGGACATCAGCGGCGATTGGGGCGGGAAAGTTTTCACGGACTTGATGAAGGGCGTGGATTACGCCGTCGCAAAATATCCATTCATCGACGGCTCGCGGTTAGCCGCGGCCGGCGGATCCTACGGCGGCTTCATGATGGATTGGATGGAGTCGCAGGCGAAGGGGCGTTTCAAATGCCTCATCAGCCACGCGGGTCCTTACAATTCGTTCAGTATGTACGGCGCGACCGAAGAACTCTGGTTCAACGAGTGGGAGTACAAGGGCACGCCGTGGGGCAATCCCTCGCTCTACGACAAGTGGAACCCCAGCCGGTACGCCGCAGACTTCGGCAAGTACAAGACGCCGACGCTTGTCATTGGCGGCGAGCTCGATTACCGCGTGCCCTACACGCAGGACTTGGAATTCTTCACCGCGCTGCAGCGGCAGGGCGTGCCGTCGAAGCTCCTACTCTTCCCCGACGAAGGTCACTGGGTGCTGAAGCCGCAAAACAGCGAGCTTTGGTACAAGACGTTTCTCGACTGGCTCGCGACGTATTTGAAATAACAGAATCGCCGGCCTAAGCGAAAGTGTGAGCGCAACGTCTGCCGACATGAAGCAGCGAAGCCTTTGGGTTGGCGCCCACGCGTGAACGCGAAGACTCTTCCAGGCTGATTCCGGCCACTTATGAGGTGGCCTTGAGCGCTTTTTCGTAATTCTCGATGGTTCCCTCGACCATGCGCTCAGCGGTGAATTTCTGCTCGATGGTTTCTCGCGCAGCCGCGCCCAGCTTGGCGGCTCGAGCCCGATCATCGAGTAAAATCAACATCGCCTTCGCAAAATCGTACGGCTCCATGCCCCGGACGAGTAAACCATTGCTACCATCATCGATTACTTCCGGCACGCCGCCGCTGTCCGCCGCGATTGCCGGCAGGCTGTGGGCCATGGCCGCAAGCAAAGACGACCCGAGCCCCTCCAGTTGTGCGGGGGAGAGAAACACATCCATCGCGCGATAGGCCGCCGAGACGTCATCGAGGAAGCCGGCAAAAATCACGGACGACGCGACCCTCAATTCGCGCGCAAGATTTTCGAGTCGAGAGCGGAGCGAGCCGTCCCCAACCAGCAACAGCCGGCAGGAGGGAAATCGCTCGAGCACAGAGGGCAGCGCGCGGATCAGGGTTTCCTGTCCTTTTCCTTCGACGAAATATCCCACGCATCCGAGCACTACGTCCCCGTCGGGGATTTTCCAACTCCGGCGCGCTTCCTGATGCAGCTCCGGCGTTACAAGGGCCGGGAATTCGACACCGTCGTGCACGATTCCAATGCGCGCCGCGTCGAGACCCGACTCGATCACGCGATCCGCGACGAAACGGGAAATCGCCACGATGCGCCGTGCGGCCCGATAGCGCTCGAGCGCCCAGCGGCTGCGGCTTAGAGGGAATGTGACTCGCCGGTGCACCACCAGTGCCGCGCGCTGATGCGCGCCGGCCAAGTAGGCGGCGGTCAGTCCATGAGGATCGTGCGCGTGGACGATATCGAACCGCCGCTCCTTGAGAAGCCGGCGCAATTGCCATGTGGCGTCCAGGCGCACCAGGCGAGGAGATATGGGGTGGACCACAAATCCGTCCGCCGCTGCGCGTGCGGCCAGTCGTCCGCCACGCAAGGCCATCAGCTCGGCCGCGTGACCGCGAGCGCGCAAGCCGCGGAGGGTGAGCAAGACTTGGTTCTGGCCTCCACGCCAAGCCGGCTGGGTATCGAGGTGCAAGGAAATCATCTGGGGATGTTGAATCCTACGCGAACGTCGCGGAGTCTAGCACCCTGACCGTCATTTCACAATCCAACCAGAGATGTGAGATTGGAGAGCAAGGCGATTGCGCGCGCAGCAATCGCGCACAGCGCGCAACCGGCCCGCGCCGAACGAGTCTGGCTTCGCGCGGCGCACCGATCTCCCCACAGCCACCATGGGCGGTTGACTACTCGCAAGTATAGTGACATTGTAACTACTCAGAAACCCTCTCAGAGGCTTCCGATGAACTCGGCCGCGACCGCCCGCCTGCGCTCCGGTCTCGCGCGTTTCGGCGTGCTGACGATAATCCTTGCCGCTCCGACAGCGCGCGCGAACACCCTTAAGATCACCAGCACTCCTTCCGGCGCGACAGTCCAAATTGACGGAGTCATCGTCGGCACCACTCCCTACGAGACAAATTATCCCGGCGGGTACTTCCACAAGACGCACTCGGTCTTCAGCGAGAGGCTCGAACATCCGCTAGCGGCGCGGCTTTCCAAGGAGGGCTATGCCACGAAGGAAATCCTGCTGACGGATGGGCCATTCGTCTGGCGTTCGTTGAATGGAAGGCCGCACGGCAATTATTGGCTGCTCAAGACCGATCATCTCGAAGTAAAGCTCGAGCCACTCACGGGAGTGTTCACCGGCGCCATTGGAACGGGCGGATCCACTTTGGCGGCGCCCCGGCGGGATCTCTCTGTTGAAGAAGTCATCCGGCGCGCGAGCCCGGCGGTTGTGCTGTTGAAAGGCACCCGAGTGCAAGGATCGGGCTTTTTCCTCACCGACAGTGGTTTAATCGCGACAAACAAACATGTGGCCGAGGGCGAAACAAGTCTCATCGCCGTCACCGCTTCCGGCGCCTCCTTGGAGGCCTCAGTTGTATATGTTGACCCAAAATTCGACCTCGCGCTGGTGAAGGTCGAAGGCACCGGGATTCCGCATCTATCTCTAGCTGACGTTGCCTCCGTACGCCCAGGCCAAACCGTGGTCGCCATCGGCAATCCGGGGCCAGGCCTGCCGGACACGGCGACAAAAGGCATCGTCAGCGCCGTGGGCAAACTCGAGCGGGAACCCGGCACGTGGGTGCAAACCGATGCCGCTGTGAATCCGGGAAATAGCGGCGGCCCGCTGCTGAATACGTCCGGCGAAGTTGTAGGCATCAACACGCTCAAACCGGAAGACACGCAGGGCATCGCGTTCGCGCTCAGTGCGAGCGACTTGCTTGCTGTGCTGCGGCAGTTCTATCCGAATCTCAATGCATCAGGGGGCGAACAACCGGAGGGCATCGGCGCGGTGACCATCGCGTCCGATCCGCAGGGCGCGGAAATCCACGTGGATGGAAAATTCGTTGGCACGACGCCTTCATCGTTCAAGCTCGCCGCAGGCCCGCATCACATCGAAATCAAAATGCCCGGAAAGCAAACGTGGTCGCGCGATCTCGAAGTGCTGAAAGACAGCGAAGTGACGCTGCACCCCTCCCTGCCGCCTCTGTCCTGAACCATCGCGCCGCAATGCGCAATGATTCGATTCCCTTTCCTCGATTCCGGCAATCGCGAGTATGATTCTGCCAAATGAGCGCAGATCCCAAGCCGCAAGCCCGCGCCAAAATTGAGCCACCGCTTGTTTGCGTTGCGGACTTCGAAGCGGCTGCCCGCGAGCGCGTTCCCCACATGGCTTGGGAATATCTCTCCGGCGGCGCAGGCGACGAGAATTCCGTGCGATGGAACCGCGAAGCATTCGAGAGAATTCGCCTGTTCCCGCGCGTGCTCGTGGACGTCTCGAGGCTCGACACAGGCATCGAGCTATTCGGCCAGACGCTGCCCTTCCCCATCTTGCTCGCCCCGGTTGCGGCTCAGCGGCTGTTTCATCCCGAGGGCGAAGTGGCGGCTGCGCGGGGCGCTGCGATTGCGGGGGCCACATTCATTTCCAGCACGCTCGCCTCAACTTCGATTGAGGAAATCGCGGCCGCGGCGCAGGGACCACTCTGGTTCCAACTTTATGTCCAGCCGGATCGCGGCTACACTCGCGAGTTGATCGCGCGCGCCGAGGCCGCTGGCTGCCGCGCGCTGTGCGTGACCGTGGACACGCCGGTCGTCGGCGCGCGCAATCGCGAAGCCCGCGCGCAATTCGTCCTGCCGCCCGGCATGGGCTATCCCAATCTTGACGGGCTACCCACGGCAATCTCTGCAAACTCACATCGCCCGGGTGAGGGCGACGTCTACAGCACTCTGCTGTCATCAGATTTAACGTGGATAGACGTCGAGTGGCTTCTCTCGTTTGCCAAAGTGCCCGTGCTGCTGAAAGGAATCCTGCATCCGGACGACGCGGACCGCGCCATCAAGACAGGAGTGGCGGGATTGATTGTTTCCAATCACGGCGGACGGAATCTCGATACGGTTCCGGCCACATTGGATGCGCTCCCCGCGGTCGCGGAGAGAGTGGCGGGACGCGTTCCATTGCTTGCGGATGGCGGCATCCGCCGCGGCACGGACGTATTGAAGTGCCTGGCGCTCGGAGCGAATGCGGTATTGATCGGCCGGCCGTACCTCTACGGGCTTGCTGTTGCGGGCGACGAGGGCGTCGCGCGCGTCGTCAACATCCTTCGCGGCGAATTCGAGATGGCCATGGCGCTCGTGGGGTGCCCATCCATCGGCGGCATCAACCGCTCGATTCTCTGGCCGTCCTAGTATTCTTAAACCTTCCTCTCACCGGATGGACAGGCGCCGCGATAGCACCGAATCGTCCAGGCGCACGCGCCACAGCCCGAACGCAATCAGTCGCGCCGGCACATCGCGGAGCAGCGGCACCCGGACGAGGAACCTCACGATGAGCGGGATGCGCACCGGTCCGGCGGAAGTCAGCACATTGGCGACGACGTTCTTTTGCAAAAACGCTTGCACGGCCTGAATGAATCGCGTTGGCAAGGAGCGCTGCCGCTGCACCTCCTCGAGGTCGCGGACGTCTGCGCGCCCGTTCCAAAGTGCATCCGAGAGCACATTCGCGGCCACCACTGCGTCCTGAATTGCATAATTGATTCCGACGCCTCCGATCGGCGACATCACGTGCGCCGCATCGCCGATCAGCAGCAGCCCTGGTTTATACCAGCGCGGGCAAAAGCTCGATTCCACGGAAAGGAGCGAGCACTGATTCCAATCCGTCAGGTGCGCCGCATGCGGAGCGAAGCGCGGATCGATTTCAGCGATAGACTTCTGCAGAGCTGCCAAGCCTTGCGCGCGAAGTTCCCGGTAACTGCCTTTCGTGATCACGTAAGCCGCTTGCCAATAGTCGTTTCGGTCGAGAACCAAGAACAGATGCCCGCGCGCGAGCCCACCGAGCGCCCCGCCGGGCGCAGTCGGCTCCCCCGGCAGCCTGGGCAGCCGGAACCAGAGCACGTCCATCGGCGGCGACGTCTTGACCGGCTCGATCCCGGCGAGATGCCGCACCATTGAAAATCGGCCGTCGGCGCCAACGGTGAGATTCGCGCGCACTTCATGCCACCCGTCCGGCGATTGATACCGCACTCCACGAACTACGCCATTTTCTTCCACCAGCTTCAGAACGTTTGCGCGCATCACGAGACGGAAATTCGGATACTTGCCGGCTTCTTCCGTCAACAAATCGAGCAAGAGTCTCTGCTCGACAAGCAGGATGTAGGGAAACCTTGTCTTGAGCCTGCGCAAATCCAGCGGGGTAAACGGTCCGTTCGCGGCGACAATCGTCGGACTCGATACCTTGACGTGGCGAAGCTGATGCAGACGTTCGGTCAGGCCGATCTGGTCGAGGATTTCGAGCGTGGAAGGATGGACCGTGTCGCCGCGGAATTCCCGGTCGAAATCCTTGTGCGCTTCGAGCAGCGTGACACGAATTCCCTGGCGGGCCAGAATCAGCGACAAGAAGACTCCCGCCGGCCCGCCGCCCACAACGCAGCAGGTGGTCTCCTGCACGTCGCGGACTGATTCGGTCGCGGTGGCGGATGAGACGAGGCTGGGGTCTGCGCTCATGGCTTCTGCTCGATCACTTGTTCTGGCCGCCCAGGCCGTGGCGCATGCCGCAGAGCTTGCAAAGCGCCGGCGGCTCGGTGTTATCAACGCGGTGGCTCACCGGCTTCAGGGTGCGCAGGTAGGCGAACATTGCGTTCAGATCTTCGCCCGTCAGATTGCGAAAGATGCTCCAGGGCATGATCTGATTCAGCTTCCGAGCATGCACGAAGCCGGTCCGCATCGATTCGACAAAGAGATTTTCGTCATAGTAAGAAATGCCGGTCGCATCCGGGGTGATATTCGCGCTTGCCACTTCGCCCCATGGCCCTTTGAAAATCATGGCGCCGGCGAAGTCCATTGATGGGCAGATCGTCTTGCTCATTCCTGGGAGTTGCCCGGAACGATCCGCAAGGGCGGGATTTTACTCTCGTGAATCAGCGCGTTCAACGCCGACAGGTCCTCCTTCTTGAGTTGCTCCCACTTCTCGAGCAGCGCGTTCAGCCTGCCGCGATATTCTTCAAAGGCGGCTTGCGCTTGAGCCGTCGGCGCCCGGTCGGCACCGTCCACAAGGATGGCCAGGTGACCGAGGGAATCGTTTAATCCGAAAAGGCTTTCCGGCGCGGCCACGGTGCCATCCAGCTCTCCCCTGCCTTCGAGGGCCCGGGCTTTGCCGTCGAGTTCCGTCGCAGCCGTAACGATGGGGTTGCCACGCGGCTCATCCGCCAGGCGCTTCCGCAACGCATCGAGCTGTCCGCGCAGGTCGCGGACC
>JBGQEW010000078.1:0-11986 GCA_041496565.1 Terriglobia bacterium
ACGACGCTGAAAATCGCTGTGTTGGCTCCGATCCCGAAGGCTAGCGTGATCACCGCGACGGCGGTGAATCCAAAATTCTTGCGCATCACCCGCAGCGCATAACCGGCGTCCTGTTGGAAGATTTCCCAATGCTGGCGCGGCGCCGTTTGGAAAATGCCGGTGAGCGTTTCCCACCACAAGCGCAAAAACCCGGCCTTCCCGCCGCTCTCTTCCACTTCGCGGCGCTGCTCGTGAAAGACGTCTTCCATCTCGCGGCCGAAGTCGGAGCGAAAATCGAACGGCAGAATTCGCAGCACCGAACGGAAAACGCGATCACCCAGAGACCGTTTCTTGTCCTCCATTTTCGACTCCTCTACACAGTTCGGGTTCGTACGAATAAATGTTTGGCGTGCGCGAGAGCAATCGCGCTTTCCATGCGCTCCGCTTCGGCGGCGGCGACGTCGCGTCCGAAACGCGTGAGCTGGTAATAACGCCTGCGCTCGTCATCGAGCTCCGGCGCGGGACGGCGCTCCGTCTCGACGATCATTCCCTCGCTCAGAAGCCGCGCGATAATTCCGTAGAGCGTGCCGGCACTCAGGCGCACCTTGTCTTCGGTACGGCGGGCCACTTCTTTCATGATGGCGTAGCCGTGTTTGTCTCCGTCCGCCATCGCCAGCAAGACGTGAAATACCGCCGGCGTCAACGGCAGATGCTTCGCTGGATCTTGCTTCTCACGGTTACCCATCGCGAACATTCCCTCCGCAGAACCGGACGAATTTTTCGGAACAAACACGACTATATCGTGACACGTTATAGTAGCACGGGAGCTGCCATAGTCGCTTACAGTCTAAGATACGCAGAATCTATAACTTGAAAAGGAAGGGGAGCGGCATCGGAGCACCTGCTGTGGCCGGATTCGGACATCTGCACCGCGAAAGCGGACAGCCCTCGCTTGCTCCGCTTGCTTGGGAAGTGCCCACAAGATTCCGGCGCTTGAGGATCGCCTCTAAAATAGCCAGAAACGCTTGCGGCGTTTTTGCATTTGCGAAGCGCGCGAGAGGGCGGCGCCGGCATTGATTTCGGGGACATAGGGCAGCGGCTCACCTTCGAATGCGGCCAGCGGATTATCGTGGAACAACGCTCGCGCAACTTCTTCCCCCTTGCTTTCGGCAACTCTCTCGAACGCTCCGCGAAGCTTCAACGGGCGCGAGCTCACGTTGTGCGCATCGCTCGCAACGAAATGAATGCAGTCCTCCGCCAGCCAACGCTCGGCCACCTGCTTCGCGCCCCCGCCAAAACGGCCGAGCAGCGAGCCTGCCGTCACCTGCACGTAGCATCCCTGGTTGAGCCAGCGATAGAGGCGCTCGGAGTTCGACCGCATCAGGGGATTGCGTTCCGGGTGCGTGATGATCGGGCGCAGCCCGGCGAGATGCAGATGGTGAAGCGTCTGCTCCATCGAAGGCGGGATGGCATAGTCGGCCAGCTCGACCAATAGATAGTTCTTCTGGTTGATCGTGTACTTCGCAGGCTTGTCCCGGATGTCCTGCAAATTTTCGTAGCTCAAATGGAAATCGCAGCCCGTGGCGAACTGAAGGCGATCGGCGAATCGGGCCTGAATTTCATCCCGGCGCGACTGTATCAATTCGGGAACGAAGGGGTAGCGATCGTTCGCATGCGGAGTCGCAACAATGTGCGTGATCCCGTCAGCGATGGCCATTTCCCCCATTTCGACGGAGGTTTCGAGAGATTCCGGGCCGTCGTCGAGGCCTGGGAGGATGTGGCAGTGGATATCAATCATGCGCGGCGAGAATAACGCAGTCGCCTGGAGCATACAACGGAGGAATCGCCAGTTCGCGGTAGATGCGTGCGCACCGAAACCGATTGGCCAGTTTATTGCATGTTTAACCGTGGAATCCGGTGAATTAGTTCCAATTGGGGAATTTCGGGAATGCGATATAGGCGCCAAACGTGCAAGCGGACGCATGGGCTCAACACAGGGATGATCCCGAGTGTGCGACGGAACGAGAACTCAAATGTTCATTCCTCCCTACCACTCGGGCAAAGAGTTCCACCTGCTTCCGTATGCCATCACAATCCAAACCGACCCCGGAACGGGGCGAGTCCAGGAGAGGAGAGATCATGATAGCGAAAGGGTTCTTGGTGGGCTGTTTGTCCGTGGTGCTGGCCTGCGCACCAATGTCATCCGCAGGTACGACTTCGGCGGTAGGGCAAATGCAGACGAAAGGCACGGCTGAAATCAACGGCACACCCGCCTCGCCAGAAAGCACGATTTTTGCCGGCGATCGCATCTCCACGGAAAAAGATACGACCGTGTACCTTGCACTCTCGGGTGGAGAGCAGGTGCTATTGCCAGGTGAGTCGAAAGCCCTGCTGCGGCGCGCCGATAGCCAGGTGACGATCCGGCTGGAACGAGGTGCGCTGGCAGTGGTGGGCAATGCCTCGACCTCGGTCGTCGTCGAAGCCAACGGAGCGCGGATTCGCGCCTCCCAAGCCGGTTCGATCTTTGAGGTGGCCATCCATGACCGGCGCCTGGAGGTCTTTGCGCGCAAGGGGGCGGCCCTGGTGGAAGCAGCGGACCGGACGGTGGCCGTTCCGGAAGGAAAGAGGCTTGACGCGACGATGAGTCCATCGGCACAGCAGGGAGTGGCCCCGGCATCCGGCTCATTCGAGACGTTTATGTTGCTGACTGGCGTTGCCGCGGGAATTGCGGGATTGGCGATGGGAATCGCTGCCATCACTCGCCCCAACCCGAACGATTGCAAGGCCGTGTCGCCGTCCGGCCAAGTGACTTGCCCATAACCAGAGAGCGATGACGCCGCGGTACGGGCCACGCGGCGATCTTGGCACCGCGTTTGCTGGATCGGGTGGCGCAGCAAGTCTGTCTTGGATTCGTCTCTCGCTCGCAGTGATGCCCATCTTGTCTCCGTGAGGAGAACTGTTTTCGGACGGGAGACCCGGCGCGTGAACGACGCGCAAGCACATAGGGGTGAAGTATGTGGGGAATCGCACACCGGGAAATCGAGAAGTCGAATTTGCGCCTGATCGGGCTCTTGGTTCTGCTCGGGCTCTTCTTACTCGGATTTTTCTCCGCAGCGGCGGCGCAATCCCCTTCTCCCAGTCAAGAATCCACTTCACCGGCGCAGCCAAGACCTGCGCGTGAAACCACGGACGACTATAACCGGCGCCTAGTGGAGCTCCAGAAAAATCTGGCGGGTGTGCCGGGGAGCGCGGGAATCGAAGACTACCGCATTGGGCCCGAGGACTTGCTGGAGATCTCCGTGTTTGAGGCGCCGGAACTCAATCGCGCCTTGCGCGTTTCACAGGGCGGCGAGATTTCGATGCCCATACTCGGCGCGGTCGACGCCGCGGGCAATACACCTCGGGAAATGGAGAAGACGCTCCAGAACCGTTTACGGGGCCGCTATCTGGTCGATCCCCATGTCAGCGTCTACGTCAAGGAGATGGAAAGTCATCCGGTGTCCGTCCTCGGCGCGGTGAAGATGCCCGGAGTATTCAGAATCCGTGGCGCGAAATCACTATTGGAGATTCTGTCGATGGCGCAAGGGCTGGCCCCGGATGCCGGCGATACCGTTATCGTGATGCGTGGCGGAGGATTCACCTCGCCGGCTGGCCGGCCGTTGGACTCGCCCGACGGCTCGGCATTGCGGCCCACGGCAGGGCCCGCCAGTCTTCGCACGGCCTCCGATGCAGCTTCGTCGGCCGAGGCAACCACAGAACATTCCGTAGAGAAAAAGGACGCCGATCCCGCAATCGACTCGACCCATCAGCAAACAGCCGAGATCAACCTGAAGAGCCTGCTCGAATCGGGCGACCCGCAATACAACGTGCCCGTCTTTCCCGGAGACATTGTCAAGGTCACTCGCGCGGGAATCGTTTACGTGGTCGGCGAAGTGAAAAGGCCAGGCGGGTTCGTGCTGAAGAGCAACGAAAATATCTCGGTGCTACAGGCGGTAGCCCTGGCCGAAGGTTTGACGCGAACCTCAGCGTCGAGTCGGGCAAAAATCATCCGCTCGGATCCGGTGACGGGAACGCGTCATGAAATTCCCATCAACTTGAGCAAGGTCCTGGCCAGCAAGCTGCCGGACACGCTGTTGCAACCCAACGACATCGTGTTTGTCCCCAACAGCAGCGCCCGAAGCGCGCTCTACCGCAGCGCCGAAGCCGCGATTTCCGTCGGCACCGGCCTTGTGATCTACCGGAGATAACGTGAGCGAAGAACACAAGATCGAAATCTTCGAGCCGATCCCGCGAACGCTCGAGCGCCGGCGCCCGGCACTGCTGGCTCCCCTCGATGTGGCGGAAGCAAAAGGCACGCCGGACCTGCTTTCCTACTGGCGAACGATTCGCGAGCGCCGCTGGACGGTGCTGAGCATTCTCTTTGCTGTCTTCACGACCGTGCTGATCGGAACACTCAAGCAAAAGCCGATCTACCGGGCGACCGCGCTGGTCGAAATCCAAAAGGAAAATCCGAACATTCTGACGGTTCAGGAACTGTTCGAGCTCGAGAATGTTTCCGACACGTATCTCGAAACTCAATACAAGGTGATGAGAAGCACAAGCCTGAGCCGACGGGTGATTGAGCAGTTGGGCCTTGACCGCCTGGCTGAATTCAATCCGCCGCGGCGCTGGTGGTCATCGAGCCGGCCTGCTCCGGCTTCGCAGCCGGTGATCGCAGGCCAAGTCTCCGCGCCCGTCGATCCCGATGCGACGCAGAACACCCTGCGCTATTTTGACGATCAATTGAGCATTGACCCCATCAAACGCAGCCGGCTGGTTGACGTCAGCTTCGAATCAGAGGATTCGGCGCTGGCGGCAAAAATCGTAAACACACTCACGTCGAATTTCATGGATCAGAACCTCGAGCAGCGCTGGGAGGCGACCCAGAAAGCCTCCGAGTGGCTGAGCCAGCAACTCGTGGGCTTAAAGGCGAAACTCGAAAAATCGGAGGACGAGCTGCAGCAGTATTCCGTGGCGAACGGTCTGCTATTCCTCGAAAGCGAAAAAGGCACGACCGAAAACATCGTAGATGACCGGCTGCGCCAACTGCAAGCGGAGCGGACCAAGGCGCAGGCGGACCTCTTCGAAAAGGAATCGCTCTACCGCCTGGTGCAGGCGGGTGATTTTGGTTCGCTGCCGGGCGTCTTCGACAGCAAGTTGATGCAGGACCTGACTCTGCGGCTCTCCGACCTCGAGTCACAACACGCACAACTGGCGACAACCTATTCGCCCGACTCTTCCAAGCTCAAGCAAATCCAGAATCAACTGGACGAAAGCCGGGCAACCCTCGCTCGCGAGCGGGAACGGGCCGCCGGGCGCATCAAGAACGATTACCTTGCCGCGGTCCGCCGGGTGGGCCTGCTCGATCAAGCCTTCCAGGCACAGCAGAAGCAAGCCAATGAAGTGGCGGAAAAATCGGTCCAGTACAACATTCTGAAACGCGAAGTGGACACGAACAAACAGCTCTACGACGGGCTGCTCGGCCGTCTGAAAGAGGCGGGAGTCTCCGCCGGGCTGAAGGCCAGCAATGTTCGCATTGTGGATTCGGCGGCGCCGCCGCGCAAGCCGGCCCGGCCCAACTTCCCGCTCAATCTTTCACTCGCGCTCGTGGTGGGGCTGGGCATGGGCATCGGCGCCGCGTTCCTGCAGCAGCATCTTGACAACACTCTCAATTCTTCCGAAGACGTCGAACAGACCCTTCAGCTTCCTGCGCTCGCGTTGATTCCGTCCTTCGAATCGCTGAATCCGAAGCGAGGAAGCGTCTACGGGCTCCACGGACGAAAAAAGGCGCCCGGTTCGGACGCAGGGACGGCGCTCGCGCCCATCCCGCGCTGGTACCGCATCGATTCGCTCGCGCCGCAACAATCGGCACTCGGAGAAGCGTTTCGCAGCTTGCGGACTTCGGTGCTGCTGTCAACCGCCGACCAGCCGCCGCGGTCTTTGCTGATCTCGAGCCCGCAGCCGGGCGACGGAAAAACCACGGTCACCGTGAATCTCGCCATTTCCCTCGCGCAACTCGGCCACCGGGTTCTGCTGATTGATGCCGACATGCGGCGTCCGTGTATCCACCGGACGTTTCAAACGCGGGAAGAATTCGGACTGGTGAGTTATCTCACGGGGCAGCGGGAGTGGCGCGAAGCGGTCCGCCCGACCGGAGTTCACGGGCTCGATGCCCTGTTCTGCGGGCCAGTTCCGCCCGCGCCGGCCGAATTGCTTTCGTCCGATCGGATGCGGGTGCTGCTGCGTCAGGCCTTGGTGGATTACCGCTTTGTGGTGGTGGATTCGCCGCCCGTGCTGAACGTCGCCGATGCTCGAATCTTGGCCACGTTGGTCGAGGGCGTTGTACTGGTGGTGAAAGGCGGCTCAACGCCGCGGGAGCTGGCGCAGCGGGCGCGCGCGTACACCATCAGCGTGGGAGCAAACCTGATCGGCGTGGTCCTCAACAATTTGGACGCTAACTCGGACGGCTACTATTACCAGTATTACCGCGGGTATTCCTCGGCCGCCGCAGACGAGGATTCGGACGAAGCGAAAAGCAGGAAATCCTGAAATGCCGGTTCGGCGCGGCTTGTCTCTGGCGAATTCCAATCGCGGACTGCGGCCTGGCCGGATAAGGGCGCTCGAAGGTTTGGCGATGATGCGAGAACTCATCCTCGAGGCAGGAGTATTCGCCGGCGTGGCCGCCGCTGTCGTCATGTTCGGAGGCACCGAGCCGATCTCGTTCGCTCTGATCGAGATACTGTTATTCAGTCTCGGTTGTTTCGCGCTTCTCACTCTCACGCGCGGGGAACAGATCCCTCTGCCGCGCGTGGTGCCTGCCATCTTGCTTGGCTTGATTGTCGTCGAGCTCGTTCCGCTGCCCCGGCCGCTCCTGCGCGGGCTGGCCGCATCGAGCGCAGATGTTTCCCCCGGCCCGTTCGCGCCGATTAGTGTGATTCCCTACGAAACGCATGCCGAATTGCTGCATTGGGTCGTGTATGTTGCCACCTTCTATCTGACGGTCGAGGTGGTCCGGCGGCGCGAGGCGATGCGACGGATGGTGATGGCGCTGCTGGCGCTCGGCAGCTTGGAAGCTCTGTTCGGCATCGTGCAGTTCCTCACCGACTGGCAGCCGCTTCGCCGATTCATCACCTCTTCCCGCGCGTATCCCATCGGCACGTACGTCAACCGAGATCACTTTGCCGGATTTCTCGAATTGGTTTATCCATTTGCCCTGGCAAAAATGTTCGAAGCAGGCGCTTCGCTTCGAACCGCGGGCGGCAAACTGCGCAGTGTGTTGGCCGGGCCAAAGCTGGGGCCGTTGCTTTTCTGGTTCACGCTCAGCGTGCTCTTGCTCCTCGGGATTGTGTCGTCACTCTCGCGCATGGGAATTCTCTCGGCCCTGTTTTCGACCGTGCTGGTTGCTGCGTTGCTGATCGCAGCCCGGCCCGAGCGCCGCATGGCCAGCCTGCTGACTGCCGCGATTGTGTGCACCGGAATCGTCCTTGTCCTTTGGATCGGGGTCCAGCCGGTGATCACTCGCTACGAGGAGCAGATGACAGGCCGTCTGGGAATCTGGAGCGACACACTTACGCTCATTCGAAAAACACCGGTTGCCGGCGTGGGACTGGGAACGCTCGGAACCGCCATCGAGCCGGTACAGACAGTTCATCTCGACAGGGTGATTGACCACGCTCACAACGACTATCTCGAATTTGCAGTCGAGTTGGGCATTCCAGGTGCCGCGCTCCTGTTCGGCTCGATCTTCTGGCTGTTCGCGCGTACCGTGCGGCGGGTTGTCCGCCGCGGCCATCCTTTTCCCGACGCGTTTGCGTTAGGAGCCGCGGTCAGCGTGGCAGCGCTACTCGCGCACAGCCTGACGGACTTCAACTTGCACATCCCCGCGAACGCGATGGCCTTCGCGATGGTTCTAGGAATCGCCTGGCGCGTCACGCACGAGGATCAAACGCCGAGGGAGACACATGATGCACTTTGTTGTGCCTAAGCGGCTGATAGGGTCGCAGCCACCCGCACGCCGCGCGGCTGTGCGACTGGCCAATCGCACCGCATGTGAATCTCATGACTGGGAAGCCCAGAATTCATGACCACTCACCATCAACGGACGAAAACACGGCGTGCGATGCTGCGGCTCGAGGCGAAGCTGGGGCGATCTCTCTCACGGATCTTCCGCTTCAGCCTCACCCGCATTGTTCGGGCGCTTTTCGCCCGCGAGTCCGGGCTTGCTCCCGAGCGCATTCTGCTCGTGCGCACCGGGATGATTGGCGACACGATCTGCGCACTGCCGGCGCTGGCCTGGCTCCGGCAAGAGTTTCCGCAGTCGAAGATCGCGCTACTGACCGCGGCGACGGCAAGTCCAGAACTATGGATGAAGGATGGCTTCGTCCCTGGCTCTGCGCTGCTCGACTCAAAAGAATTAATCGACGAGATCATCCTCTTTGACGGTCGCGACGTCACGCGGCCGCGCAAGCTGCTTGCGCTGCGAAGGCAAATCCGCCGGTTCGACCCCGACCGTACGTACATCCTGCCCCGGAGCGGCGAGCGCCCCGCTCGATTGCTGAAGAAAATCCTGCTCGTGAGGATTCTCGGCGTGCGGAAAAATGTCGCCGGATACGAATTGGAGAAATTCTTCACGATTTTTCGCCGCGCGCAGTTTCTCGATGGCGGTTTCGATCATCAAGTAACGGCGTGCCGGAGAGCGGTGGGCGCGCCGGCGACGGAACCGGTTTCCTTTCCCCTTCGCGTGGCGCCCGAAGCCCGCCGGAGGATCGAACGATTCTGGCGCGAGCACGGGCTGGAATCCCGGCGCGTCATCGGGCTATTCGCCGGCGGAAAATTTGCACACAAGCGCTGGCCCATCGAAAACTACGCGCAATTTTGCCGGATCATCCTGCGCGAGCCGAAGCTCGCCATCGTACTGCTGGGCGGGCCGGCGGATGCTGTTCAAGCGAGTGAGCTGGCCGCGCAGTGCCCCGGATGGCTGTGGAATTTCTGCGGCCAGACGAGTCTCGGGGAAACAGCCGAAATTCTGCGCCGATGCGAGCTCTACGTCGGGAACGACAGCGGACCGGCGCACATCGCGGCCGCCGCTGGCACGCCGTGCGTCACGCTGTTTTCTTCCATTGTGTTTCCGGGAATTTGGGAGCCCTGGGGCGCCCCGAACATTTCGCTGCGGCACCGCGTCGCCTGCGAGTACTGCTTTTCCGAGGACCACTGTCCCCGGGAAACCATGGAATGCATCCGCGGAATCACGGTGGAAGAGGTCGTGCGGGCGGCGCTGGGCTTGCTCAGCAAATCCTGGCGGGAATCGCCGCGAGCGCAAGAAGCGGCCGGGGTGGCGCTGCCCGTCCTAGGTGGGAACGAATCGAGAATCGAATGACGCCAAGTCACAACATCGCTCGATCATCGTTGCTGACTACCGCTGCCACTGTGGTGACGATGCTGGCGAGCTTCCTGAGCCAAGTCGTCATCGCCAAATTGTTTGGCGCGTCGGCGGAGCTCGATGCCTATCTGACGGCCGGTGCGCTCCCGCTGACGATTTCCGGCGTGGTCATGGCGGCGGTGGGTTATGTGACCATTCCGATTCTCGCAGAAGCGCGGGGCGACGCCGCAGAAATCGAGCGGACGATTGGTCACTTTCTGGTCTTGGTCCTCGCTCTGGCGGCGTCCATCGCGCTGGCAGGTTCATTCTTCGCGCGGGCGATCGTCCACTGGACGGCGCCAAATCTGCGCGTAGAGAAGCTGGCCTTGGCTGAGCAGCTCCAACCGTTCTTCTGGTGCGCCACGGCGGCGCAAGTGGTGGCGAGCTTCTTGATTGGTCTGCACCATTTTCGCCGACGGTTCGTCTGGCCGTCGCTTTCGGGCGCGCTGATTTTCTTGTCAGTGATTGGTGCCGGACTGGCGCTGACGCCGCGGCTCGGTGTGCGCAGCATTGCCTTGGGTTACGCGCTTGGTTCGGCGGCGCAATGTGCGGGACTGCTGCTCATCCTGCGGAAGGGGGTGCGCGTAAGCGTGGCGGGATTCCGGCGCGCGTGGTTGCGATTTGCGAAAGAGGCAGTGCCTGTAGCCGGCTCGCTTCTGCCCTTCACGTTGTTGCCGGT
Organism: Terriglobia bacterium; assembly: GCA_041496565.1. Taxonomy (GTDB): domain Bacteria; phylum Acidobacteriota; class Terriglobia; order Acidiferrales; family UBA7541; genus JBGPTK01. The sequence goes on from JBGQEW010000078.1 coordinate 10,116, forward strand.
GATTGACGCGTATTGGGCCGCCCGGCTTCCCGATGGCAGCCTTTCCTACATCGGCTACGCCTCGCGAATCATCCTGGCGGCGACTGCGATCAGCGCGCACGGGGTGGGCATGGTTCTCTTTCCCCACATGGCAGAGAACGCTGCACGGCAAGAGTACGCTCTGATGGGACGACGTATCGTGCGCACCCTGACCCTGATCTACACCTTGCTGATTCCCGCAGCACTCTTTGTGGGCGTCCTGCGTGTCCCGGTGCTCACGCTCGTCTTCCAACGCGGCCAGTTCACCGCTCTGGTCACTTCCGAATTGGCGCAGGTTCTTCCTTTCTACCTTTTTGGAATGCTGGGCATGGCCGGAATGGGAATCATTAGTCGAGGATTCTACTCCCTTCATCGCTCGGGCAGTTTGGCCTGGATCGGCCTCGCTTCACTGGCCGGCTATGCCGCACTGAGCGGATTCCTGTCGTTTCGGTATTCCTACATCGGTATCGGAATTAGTTTCGCCGTCTACTGGACTGTGCAGTTTGCTGTGGCGACGTCCGTGCTCGGCCGGAGACTCGGGAATTATTGGCGGCGGGAGGACTTCAATTTTCTACTGAAGGTCGCCGGCGCTTCCTTTGTGACGACCGCAATCCTCCTTGCGTTCGAAGCTCGAGCCCTGGAGGGCTTGGGAAGGGTGCGCGGAACGCTCACGCTAGGTTTCGCTGCCGTTCCCTTGTTGCTTGTTTCCGGATTCTTGATTCTCGACTCGCGGGAGGTTTCACAAATTGCATCGGCAATTGAAAGGGGGATTCGACGTTGAGCACCCGTGCCGCCAAGCTATCCCTAGTTCACTCAAACCCCCTGCAAACATCTGCTGAAGCCGGCACCTACTCGTGCGACCTATGTTGGGGCACTTCTTTCGAGCGGCTGGACGGCAATGAGTCGCTCTCACTGAATCGCTGCCGAGGCTGCGGCTTGGTTGTTTGCCTCCCCCTCCCGGACCAAGACCATCGCCTCAAGATCTATGCAGGCCCGGAGTACTTCATGGAACCACGAGACTTCGCCCTCGACTACGTCGCAGCGGTTTCTCAACAGGGAGTGCAGGAAAGCGTCCGCGCCCTCCGCGAGGTCGTGCACTGGATGCCGCCTCCTGCGCGGCTGCTGGACATCGGCTGCGCCACCGGGAGCAAACTGCTCGCAGCAAAGCAGGTCGGATACCAAGTCGCCGGCGTTGAGATTTCACCCTATGCGGCGGAATTCGCTCGCAGGCAGGGCTTCAACGTCTTCACCGGGGAGCTGGAGAGCGCTCCCTTTGCGGAGCAGAGTTGGGACGTCATTCTCTGTCATCACGTTCTCGAACACCTGCCGCGGCCTTCCAGGCTGATTCGACGATGTTTCGAGCTCCTCCGTCCGGGTGGAATCCTCGTCGTCGAAGTGCCCGACTTCGGTTCTCTGCCGGCCAGGGGCCTGCTCATGGGCTGGCCGCACTTCAAGCCCATGGAGCACATTCATTATTTCGAGAGGCCCTCGCTTGCGCGCCTGCTCGCCGGGCAGGGCTTCCGGATTCTTCGCTTCCGGAGGGATGGACTGCTCGCAGTGTTCGAGATGTGGCCGTTCGCTCGTCGCAAGCAATCCCCCATTCAAGTTCGTCTGCCGTCCTCAAATCCAGAGAAGAGTCTCCTGGCTCGAGCGATGGGAGCTTTCAAACACTCACTGAATCGTATGCCCCGTGTCGCCCAAACCATGGAGAGAGTTGTTTTTCAGTTGGCACCGATTCATGACTTCCTGCGCGTGTACGCGGTGCGGGAATGAAGGAGGAAGGAAGACTTGAGCAGTCTGTCTCTTAGCACGAGTTGGACCTTGCCTGCGGGCCGGCCAGCGGTCCGAGCCCC
>JBGQEW010000079.1:0-11796 GCA_041496565.1 Terriglobia bacterium
GACCACGCGATACCAGTCGCCATTTGTAATGCCCTCGACAAACGAGGTGCGGCTCGGACCGCACCATGCGGCGTTGTCCTGCAAACCGCCGCAAATCGTGTACGGCTGCTGCATGTCGTAGCTCACTTCATAGAACTGGCCAATTGCGATGGTGTTGTCGAAGACCCAGGCGCGCCCGCCGTCACGGCTGATCTGCAATCCGCCGTCACAGCCGGCGATGATATGGTTCGAGTCGGCGGGATCAATCCACAGAGTATGAAAATCTCCATGGATCTTGTTTGTGACAAAATGGTTGTTGAACGTCTTCCCGCCGTCTTCCGAATAGAAAATATTGGCGCCTAATACCCAGATGCGCAGGTCGTTGTTGGGATCCACGATAATCTGGCTGTAATAGGAAGGGCGCGGGTTCGTGTCGCCCATTTTCTTCCACGTCTCGCCCTTATCCTCGCTCCGAAACGTACCTCCCTTAGCGTTTTCGATGACGGCGTAAACAATATTCGGATTCTTGCGATAAATGCAGAGGCCGATCCGGCCCGTATCGCCTTCGGGTAAATCCTTCGTCAGTTTCTTCCAAGTGGCGCCGCCATCGGTCGTTTTGTAAATCCCGCTGCCTGCGCCGCCACCGTTATATCCAAACGGCGCGCGCCGGCGCTCATACGCCGCGGCATACAGCGTGTCGGGGCTTTGGGGATCCATCGCCATATCCACTACGCCGGTGTCGTCGTTGACAAAGAGACTGCGGTTCCACGTCTTGCCGCCATCGGCCGTCTTGTAAACGCCGCGTTCCGGGTTTGGCCCCCACAGGTGGCCGAGGGCAGCAACGTAAACGACATCGGGATTTGCCGGATGAATCACGATCCGGCCGATGTGTTGCGTCGCATCCAGGCCCAGGTGACTCCACGTTTTTCCCGCGTCGTTGGACTTGTAAACGCCGTTGCCCCAGGAGGAACTCTGGCGGTTATTCACTTCGCCGGTCCCCACCCACAGAATCGAAGGATCAGAAGGCGCGATGGCCAGGTCGCCGATAGACGAGACCGGCTGGCTGTCGAACACCGGCGTGAACGTCACACCACCGTTCGTCGTCTTCCACACGCCGCCGGAGGCCGCGCCGACATAGAACGCGTCGGTGTTGTTTTCCACGACCGCAAGATCGTCGATCCGCCCGCCCATGATTGCCGGGCCAATTTCGCGCAGCTTGAGATTCGCCAGCGCCGAATCAATTGTTGGAGCAGGCACGGCTGACGGTTCCGGGGCGGTGGCCGGCTTCGTCCCTTGCGACGGTTTGTCCTCCGGCTGCTTCTCGCGCGCCCGCTTCTTGGCTTGTGCGTTTGCGCCCGGCGCGAGTGCGGCCCCCAGCACAAACATCAACAACACAAGAGATTTCTGTCGAAGAATGCGATTGACCATTGAGCTCCCCCGCGAGAAACAAGATTGGCGCTGCAGATTGCTTGCCCGCGCCGATGCTAGCCGCGCGCCCGCGGAATTGCAACGGAACGCGACGTAATCAGGAAATGCCCGAAGAACGGCCACCCTTCGATCCTTAAGGACGCACACTGCCGGGCCCGCGTTGCATCAGACGCAACCTTACAAGCTGAGAAGCGGTTGAACTTTGGCGGACCCGGTGATAGCCTCAGCGGAGAGAGACATCGTCGCCTTCGCGCGCAGCCGAACCAACGTCCGCCCGCGCGGCAGGGATACCGTCGTGGCCACTCCCAGCACACAACTCCAACGGCCCACCGTTCCGGCAAGAGTCCTGGAAACCGTACGCCAACTCCTGGATGAACTGGGTAGCGCGCGGGCGATCGAGCAATTGGATCAGCGCGGCACGGGTGCTCACCTCGAACGCGAATTGGGGCTCGGAAGTCTCGAGCGTGTCGAACTTTTGCTTCGTCTGGGCGACGTATTCGGCGTGCGTTTGCCGGATCAGGCGATGGCGGAAGCCGACACCGTGGAAGATCTTGTCGCTGCCGTACTTCACCAAGAGGCTGAGGCAGAAGAAAATGGCGGCGCCTCCGCCTCGGCGCGTTACCATCACGGGCTTGCCGACTCCACCGCGGCTCCGGCCTATCGCGATCTGTCCTCCGAACTTGCTGCTGCCGAGACTCTCCCGCAAGTCCTACGCCTTCGCGCCCGCGCCTGTTCCGGTCAGCCTCACATCTACTTGAAAGAGGACGACGGCAAGACACGCACGATTACATATCACGAGCTGCTCGAGCGTGCGACCGTCGTCGCGAACGCGCTTCTGCTCCGGGGCCTCGCGCCCGGCAATACTGTGGCCATCATGTTGCCCACGTGCGCTGATTTTTTCCCGACGTTCTTCGGCATCCTGCTCGCAGGGGGAATTCCGGTTCCGATCTATCCGCCATTCCGCGCCGACCGGATCGGGGAATATGCTGCGCGGCAGTCGGCGATCCTGCGAAACGCCGAGGCACGAATCCTGGTGACATTCCAGCAGGCCGCTGGTGTCGCTCGGCTCTTGCAGCCGCAGGTGCCGTCGCTTCGCGAAGTCGTAACCTCTGCGCGGCTCACGGAAGACCCCAACGCGTCCCCCTCGGCAGGAGTGCCCGGGGCACCGGGCCGCCCGCTCGAAGCTGCCTGGCACAAATCGCGCGGTGAAGATCTCGCATTCCTCCAATACACGTCCGGTTCCACGGGCGATCCCAAGGGCGTGATGCTGACTCACGCGAACTTGCTCGCGAACATCCGCGCGATCGGCGAAGGAGTGGCCGTCAGGCCGGACGACGTCGGAGTCAGCTGGCTGCCTCTCTATCACGACATGGGACTGATCGGCGCCTGGCTCGTGCCGCTCTATTTCGGCTTTCCCATCGTGGTGCTCTCGCCGCTGGCGTTCCTCAGCCGTCCCGAGCGATGGCTCTGGGCCATCCACCACCATCGCGGCACGCTCAGCCCGGCGCCCAATTTCGCCTACGAGTTGTGCGTGCGCAAGATCGCCGATCGCGACCTCAAGGGCCTCGACTTGAGTTGCTGGCGCGCGGCACTGAATGGAGCGGAGGCCGTCAACCCGCAAACGATGGCGCGGTTCGCAGCGCGATTTGCGCGCCACGGAGTGCGGCGAGAAATCCTTCTTCCTGTTTACGGCCTGGCTGAAGCTTCGCTCGGCGTTGCCGCGCCTCGGCTCGACACGGGAATTCAGGTGGACCGCATCGCGCGCGATGTGTTCGAGCGCGAGGGCCGCGCCATCCCCCTCGCCGCGTCACCCACTGCGTCTTCCTCCACCGGGGATGCGGACGCCCTCGAATTTGCTTCGGTCGGTCGACCGTTGCCGGGCACCGATGTCCGTCTCGCCGATGCACAGGGGCGGGACGTTGGCGAGCGTCAAGAAGGGCGCCTCTGGTTCCGCAGCGCGTCCACGACGCAAGGCTATTATCGCAACCCCGAGGCAACGCGACACATTCTGCGCGGCGATGGCTGGGTGGATTCCGGCGACTTGGCGTACCGGGCCGGAGGCGATCTCTATATCACCGGGCGCGCCAAGGACATCATCATCAAGGGCGGGCGAAATATCTATCCGCACGAAGTGGAAGAGATCGCGGGGCGCGTGGCCGGCGTGCGCACGGGCTGCGTCGTTGTATTCGGAATGGCCGATGCGCGCTCCGGCACGGAGCGGCTGATTGTCGCGGCCGAAATCCGCGACGCGGCCGCGCGCGCCCGAATCGCGGCTGAGGTCACCCAGCAGGTAAGCGCGACGCTTGGCTTGCCGCCCGACTCCGTCGAACTCCTGGCGCCGCACTCGATTCCGAAAACTTCCAGTGGCAAACTTCGGCGCAGCGAAACGAAAAGACTTTATCTAGCTGGCCGCTTGGGCAAGCGTTTGCTGCCGACTTGGCTGCAAGTAGCGAAACTCGCGGCAACGGGCGCCGGGCCAGGGCTCTCACGCTTTGCGCGAAACGGCATTGTCCGGGCGGCGGAATTTGTATACGGAATCTACGCGCTGAGCGTTGTGGGCGTTCTCTTCACGGGGCTGTGGCTAATCCTGCTCGTCACGCCAGGCCGCCGAGCGGCCGGACGAATCACGCGGAATGGCCTGAGATTGATCCTCGCGATTGCGGGTATTCCGGTGCGCGTCGAAGGTGGTGAGCTTCTCGATCCGATGGCGGCGGCAGGCCCGCGCATCTTCACTCCGAATCACACCAGCTATCTCGATATGGTGGTGCTGGCGGCGTATCTGCCGGCGGGCGCGCGGTTCGTTTCGAAGAGTGAAATCCGGTCCATGCCGATGATGCGTACGCTGGTGAAGCGAATCGGCCACTTCGCGTTCGATCGTAGCGATCCGCAGGCCCGGCTCGAGCAAGCAAAGGAACTTGACGCCGCTCTGCGTAGTGGCGATTCCATCGTCATCTACCCGGAGGGCACATTTACGCCCGCACCAGGCGTGCGCCCCTTTCAACTTGGCGCATTCAAGGCGGCCGTAGATACCGGAGTTCCCATCTGCCCGGCGGTGGTCCGCGGAGCAAGACAAATCCTGCGCGATAAGACCTACCTGCCGCGGCCCGGGCGTGTGACGCTCACGATCGGCCCACTACTCGCACCGCGGGACAGCGACTGGCCTGAGATGGTGCGCTTGCGCGATGCTACCCGCGCGGTCTTCGCGAAAAATTCCGGAGAGCCGGTACTTTAGTCTCGCGCGCAGCGTCCCTGGACTTTACGACAAGCACAGTTTCCGTGGGGCTTTTGGCTCGAGTGACGAACCGCGCCTGTCCGGGAAATTAGCTTAGCGCTGCAGCTCGAAAATCACCGTGATGGAAGTTTCGACTTCGACCGGCTCGCCATGCAGCAGCGTGGGGCGATAGCGCCATTGCTGCACGGCATCAAGTGCCGCCTTCACCAGCCAGGGGTGCCCGCTCAACGCTTCGAGGGATTGGATTGAACCGTCACGCGCGATGATCGCACGCAGCCGTACAGTGCCTGCGAGCCGAGTCTGAATCGCCACCCTGGGATAAACCGGGTCGACGCGATGAATCAGGAGGGCTTGCTCGACGCCTTCACTCGTCTTGAGCGGACGCGAAGGCTTTTTCGCTGCAGGTGGAGGAGGCGGATCCATGGGACGGCTTCCGAATCCCCCGGGAATCCCGTTCGCATCATTACCCCCTGGTATTTCGCTGCCAATCGAAGGCGGTCCAAGCGATGTGGAATTCTGGTCCGCGCTTTCAGCCGAGAAACCTTTCGGAATTCGGGGTGGCTGAAAAAATATTTCTTTTGTGTATGCCGTTGCTGAGGAAGTTTGGCGGGGCGCCCGCGCGGCTTCGCGTGGAGGGCGGCGCGCGGGAGAGGCCGCCGCAGGTATCGGCATCAGGTCTCTTACGATGATCCTCTGTGGCAGCGACCCTGGGGCCGCAAGTGGAGCCAGTAGAAGCCCCGCCAACACGAGCGCTTCGAGCACGACAGCAACGAGCAGCGCTTTTCGGCGCCGGCCCCGCGAACGGCGGGCAGCCGCTGGGTCGCTGTCAACAAGGCACTGAGCGAAAATTTCTGGGTCGCGCATGGCACACCTCCGTCGCATCTGCCGGATTTCGTTACCGACAATTGGGGTGATTTTGAAGCCGAAGGTCGCGCGACCTTTCACATCATTGGACACCGTACGGTGGAATGTGTTCCCAGGCGGCCGCCTAGGAATCGGGCAGGAAAAGCTAGCCGCGGTTGAGGGTTAAGTGTAATAGCGTGTGTGTTTTCATGGGTTTACGGTTGCCTTTGGTTCGATGCATCATACCGCCTGAATTTCGCATCAGATGTGTTGAAATTTGATACTTTGCATTGAGGCCGCCATGATGAACCGTTCAATCGAAACTGTTGGAGTGCGCTACACAGGCTGGGCCGCGCTGAATCGCGATCCCCAGGATGATCGGGTCGAGTTTGCGTGCCCGCATTGCGGCGCCGCCGGCACCAAGGCCGCGCGCCGGCCGAGGGCTTCGTATCACTTCACCGATGGGTTCGTGCAGGACATGCAAGGCGAGGCGACCACTTGCCGCAATTGCAAGCGATCGTTCCGGGTCGTCCCGGTAGTTTTGCTGCACGATCAAGACGAGAAGCGACGCTTCGAAGCTGTGTTTGCTCCAACGCTCGAAGTCTCTCAGAATTGAAGAGACTGAAATCGGTGCGGTGACGAACTGCACGTTGGTGCTGCACGGGTTTTCCGCAAACTTGCTCGATTCTTCCCGCATCGTCCCGCTTCCCGGCTTGCGCGCGAAGAAATTCTTGTGCGGTCCGTTTGCTCCGGGTCAAAAAGACAAAGAGGGAAAGGGGCCTCGCCCCTTTCCCTCAGACTCGCCTACTCTCGATTTCAACCGCTATCCCTTGCGGTTAGTGCCGGTCATCATTCCAACGTCCGTCACGGTCGCGGTGGTTGTCTCGCCGGCGATCATCGCGCCGGCAGTTTGCCACCAGGCGATTGAGTTCCTTGCGTTCCTTCTGCGCCTGGCGGCTCCAATAGCCGTGGCGATAGATCGCCCGGTTAAGCTCACGCTGTTCTTGACGGATTCGGTTCTCGCAGCCACGATCAAAATTGTCTGCCCGTGCCGTTGTGGCTCCTCCCAGCACGAACACCGCGCCCAACGCTAGACCCAACAGACTCGCCTTTGTGAACATGTGAGCCTCCCGGACAACTTCGGAAACCCGCTGGGTGGTTACCATCACATTCGCTGTCCTAATGACTGGATGGCTCCCGCCTCCGACAGGTTGTCCTGTTTCTTGCGGGGTTGCTTGTTCTGCCAAGAAGAATTGACTTAGCATTGAGCGCGACATGCCGGGAGTCGCCCGGCCGCTTATCCCATCCAATCGGTGTCGAGCTCCAGGTGGTATTTCTCGAGGCCCGAATGGATGCGCTCGAAGGCCTCGTCCACTGTGTCAGCGAACTGAAGTAGGCCATATTCCTGCTCGGTGATGGTGCCCGCGCGCACCATGGCCCGCCAGTTGAGCACCTTGTCCCAGTAGCGTCGGCCGTAGATGAGAACCATGTGGTGGCCGGGCAGCTTGCCGGTTTGGAGCAGCGTCAACATTTCGAACAACTCATCCATGGTGCCGAAGCCTCCGGGAAAAACGATGAGCGCCTTGGCCAGTTGTGAAAACCAAAGCTTGCGCATGAAGAAGTAGTGAAAGCAAAAGTTAAGGTCCGGCGTAATGTAACGGTTCGGCCACTGCTCGTGCGGCAACTGAATGCTTAGGCCGATGGATGGACCGCCGGCTTCGGAAGCGCCCCGGTTCGCTGCCTCCATGATTCCCGGCCCGCCGCCGGAACAAATCACGAAGCGCCGTGGCTGGGTGCCGAGCGTCATCGCCCAACTGGTGATTCGCCGCGCCAGCTCGCGGGCTTCCTCGTAGTAACGCGACATCTCCACGCCGGAGCGCGCTTCGCGCAGCTTCTGCTGCACCGCTGCCGTCTTGTGTTTGCGCGCCCGGCGCTTCGCGCGCTCCAGTTTCGCCACCGCGTTCGCTCGCGGTCCGATTCGCGCCGAGCCGAACATCACAATCGTGTCACCGACGTTTTCCCGGCGCAACCGTGACAGCGGGTCGAGGTACTCGGCCAGGATACGCATCGGCCGCGCCACCGGGCTTTCGACAAACGCCGGATCGTGATACGCCAGCTCCGACTGCGGCAAATGATGAATTGGACTCATCGGTTCCCCCGGACAGGTGCATGTGAACTAGCCATTCTAGGAGAACGCGGGCCGTAAAAGCCAGCCAAGCGCTGCGTGCCGGCCAACGCCAGAGCGAGAATGCGCTTCGAAGCAGGTAGGGTAAACTGAACGCATGAGGGCTTATTTTCCATTCGCGATGGTGGTCGCGACTCTGCTGGCGCTCGCAGTTGTGGCCCCGGCCCGGGCGCAGGCCCCGGCAGGTCCGCTGCCGCCGAAGCCCGGCGCAATAATCGAACCAGCGCCTGAGAGGCAACAGAGAGCGCCGATCCGAGTGCGAGTGAACCTGGTCAGCACGCCCGTTACGGTGCGCGACCGAAAGGGTGAGCTTGTCCTTGACCTGGCCGACAAGAATTTTCGGGTTTTCGACAACGGGCAAGAGCAGAAAATCCAGCACTTCGACCTGGGCGGCGACCCGCTCTCCATCGTCTTCGTGGTGGAAACCAGTTCGCACGTCGAGCCGCTGCTGCCGGCGATTCGCCGCAGCGGAATCGTTTTCACGCAGACCGTGATGGCGGAGACGGCCGAGGCGGCGGTGGTTGGCTTTGACGATTCGATTGCCGTGCTCTCGCCGTTTACCTCCGACCATGAACAAATCCAGCGCGCGATCAATAAGCTCCCCGAAGGCACGTCGGGTATCCAGCTCTACGACGGCCTTGAGCGGGCCGTTCAGCTACTTCAAGAACGGCCGGAGAATCGCCGCCGCATCATTGTGGCGATTTCAGAGTCAGCCGACACGGGCAGCGCGACGAAGCTCGGTGAAGTGCTCCGCGAAGCGCAGCTCGCCAACGTCACCATCTACACGATCGGATTGAGCACCACGGCGGCGGAGCTTCGCGCTCCTCCCTCGCAAGCTGCAGGACCAAAACTCGGCCCGCCCGCCACGCACCCACTGCCCCCGATGGCCGGCAGGCCCGATACGCCGGAAACAGATGCTGCGAGGATGGGAAACATAGATCTTCTCGCCGCGGCGATTTGGCTGGTGAAGACGGCGGCCAACGGAGTCGGGCTGGGAGATAAGAGCTTGGTCCTGGCGAGCACGGCGACCGGCGGGTTGCACTTGAATACAATCCGCGACCGCTCGATTGAGAAGGCCCTGGACCAAATCGGCGGCGAGCTTCACGCGCAGTATGTGTTGAGCTATCAGCCGCCGGGGGACGAGCCTTCCGGATTCCACGAAATTCGAGTGACCGTCACGCGCCCCGGGGTCGATGTCCGTACGCGCCCCGGTTACTACATCGCCCCACCGTCGAGCTAGCAGAGCCCATCCCGCGCTAGCTAGTTTTTCGGGGACTCGGAAGCTTCGTCTTCCTCGAGGACCGATGCCGCGGCGGCGATGCGGTCGCCTTCATCAAGCCGCAGCAGACGCACGCCCTGCGTTGAGCGCCCCGCTTCGCGGATTTCGCCGGAGTGAACGCGGATCACTTTACCTTGCCCGGTGATGATCATCACGTCTGCGTCTTCCTTCACTTGCAGCGCGGCGACGACGGGCCCATTGCGATCCGTGCTCTTCAAATTGATCACACCCTTGCCGCCGCGCGACGTGACGCGATACTCGGCCAGCGGTGTGCGCTTGCCGTAGCCCTTTTCCGCGACCGTCAGCATCAGCGAGGTCAGCGATTCGCGAATTTGGTCGCTTTCGAGCTCGTCGAGGTTTTGTGTTGACTGCTTGAATTCCTTCTGGATGATTTCGAAGTCGGGCTGCGCCGCGTCCATGCTGACCACATAATCGTCTTTAGCCAGATCCATCCCGATCACGCCGCCAGCCTGGCGGCCCATCGCGCGCACTTCCGTCTCGCGGAAGAGAATCGCCTGGCCGTCTCGGCTCGCGAGGAAAATCATCTGCTTGCCGTCGGTGAGCTTGGCGCCGATCATTTCATCGCTGCCTTCGAGGTTGATCGCGATGATGCCGGACGGCCGCGGATTCGAGAATTCCGCGAGGCCGGTTTTCTTCACGGTGCCGTTCCGCGTGGCCAGAAAGACGAATCGCCCTTCCTCTTCGAGATGGCGCGCCGAAACCACTGCCGCGAGCTTTTCGCCTTCCTGGAAACGGACCAGGCTGGTGATGGCTTTCCCGCGCGTGGCTGCCGCTGCCTCTGGAATCTCATACACCTTCAGCCAGTAGATGCGGCCCTTCGAGGTGAACAGCAAGATGTAGCTGTGGGCCGAAGCGATGAAGAAATGCTCGACGAAATCTTCCTCGCGCGTCCGCGCGCCGATGCGGCCCTTGCCGCCGCGCGATTGGTGGCGATAGACATCGACCGAGGTGCGCTTGATGTAGCCGGCATGGCTGACGGTGATGGCCATCTCTTCGTCTTTGATCAAGTCTTCGAGCTTGATTTCTTCGACCCGATCCACGATTTGGGTGCGCCGCTCGTCGCCGTAGAGCTTTACGATTTCGCGCAACTCCGCGACGATCACGCCGCGCAGCTTTTTCTCGCTCGCGAGGATCTCCTTCAGGTCCGTGATTTTCTTCTGCAGCTCTTTCAGCTCCTCCATGATTTTTTCGCGTTCGAGCTGCGTCAGGCGGTGCAGTTGCAGGTCCAAAATCGCCTGCGCCTGCCGCTCGGTGAATTTCCACCGCTCCATCAAGCCTTCCTTGGCTTCCTTGGGCGACTTCGACCGGCGGATCAGCTTGATGACTTCATCGAGATTTTCGAGCGCCTTCTTGAAGCCGAGCAGGATGTGCTCGCGCTCTTCGGCTTTGCGCAAATCGTACTGCGTGCGCCGGCGCACGACGTCCACGCGGTGTTCGACGAAGAGGCGCAGCAACTCGACCAGGCCGAGTTCCCGCGGCTGCCCGCCCACAATCGCCAGCAGAATCATCCCGAACGATTCCTGCAACTGTGTGTGCTTGTAGAGGTGATTCAGAATGAGCTGCGATTCCTCGTCGCGCTTCAGCTCGATGACAATGCGCATCCCGTCGCGATCGCTCTCGTCGCGGATGTCGCCGATGCCTTCAATTTTCTTATTCTGCACGAGCTGCGCGATGTGCTCAATCAACCGGGCCTTGTTCACCTGGTAGGGCAGCTCGGTGATCACGATGTTTTCGCGGTCCCTGCTCGTCTTTTCGATCGCGGCCTTCGCGCGCACCTGAAAACTGCCGCGGCCGGTCTTGTAGGCTTGCTCGATACCCTCTCGGCCGTAAATGTAGCCGCCGGTCGGAAAGTCCGGGCCAGGGACGTGCTTCATCACTTTTTTCAGGTTGGCTTCCGGATCTTCAATCAGCAAAATGGCGGCTTCGAGCGTCTCGCGGAGATTGTGCGGCGGAATGTTCGTCGCCATGCCGACGGCAATGCCGCTCGAACCGTTCACGAGAAGGCTCGGAATCCTTGTGGGGAGGACGGTTGGTTCCTGCGTGCTCTCGTCGAAATTGGGGACGAAATCAACCGTCTCCTTCTCGATGTCCGCCAGCATCTCCTCGGCGATCTTCGAAAGCCGCGCTTCGGTGTACCGCATCGCCGCCGGCGGATCGCCGTCCACGGAACCGAAGTTGCCTTGGCCGTCGATGAGCGGGTAGCGCATGTTGAAGGCCTGCGCCAGCCGCACCAGGGCGTCGTAAACAGGAGCGTCGCCGTGCGGGTGGAATTTGCCGAGGACTTCGCCGGTGATCTTCGCGCACTTGCGGTAGGGCTTCGTCGAGGTGAGCCCGAGCTCGTACATGCCGAAGAGTATGCGCCGGTGCACGGGCTTGAGGCCGTCGCGCACGTCGGGCAGCGCGCGCCCGATGATCACGCTCATGGCGTAGTCGAGATACGACTTCCGCATCTCGGCTTCGATATCCACCGGGATCAGGATTGATTGATTGGGTTCGTCAGCCATTCCATTCCTCGCTCTCGCCTGGGGTGCACCGCACCGCTTTTATAGAGTCCGGCTTCAGCCGGACCGGGCGGAAGCCCGCCCCTACATCGACCTTTTCGCCGCTCGTTCCAAAACGTACGTCTTCACTGTCTCAAACGCGGAAGCGTTATTCGAAAATCGCTGCGGCGCAAAATGTGTCTCGAGTGCCTTCACGAGCGCCGCGCAATCAGCTTCGCTCGCGCATTCGACGGCCACGCCACGCTCGTTATCCGGCGTTGCGGTGGGGGTCGCGCGAAATTCGGAGCAACTCAAGCCCCGCAGTCCCGGCAAGATCTTCCATGTAAGC
>JBGQEW010000080.1:0-11533 GCA_041496565.1 Terriglobia bacterium
AGGCAATGTGCTGGTGGGCGACGTACATCCCGATGTCGTCAACGTCGCCGGCGCTCTGACTCCTGTTCCCGGCGGCGTCGGCCCGCTAACGATCGCCATGCTGATGAGCAACACAGTGAAGGCGGCGCGGATGCGCCGCGGCCGGCGGGCGTCCGAGCCCGCCGCCGTTCAGCGCTGATGCTGCGCGTGGGTCTGACCGGCGGAATTGCCTGCGGAAAATCCGCTGTCGCGGCGATGCTGCGTGCGCGGGGATGTACGGTGCTCGACGCCGATTCCCTCGCGCACGATCTGATCGAGCCCGGACAACCCGCGCATGCAGAAATCGTCCGCGAGTTCGGCAAGGACGTGCTTGGCGCCGATGGGCGAGTCAATCGCGCGAAGCTCGGCGATATTGTTTTTGCCGATCCGGCCAAGCTCGAGCGCTTGAACCAGATCGTTCACCCGCGGGTGGCGGAGGCCGCCGACAAGTGGCTTGCAGACCTCGCACGCTCGGGCGGGACGGCGGTGGCTGTGGTGGAAGCGGCACTATTGATCGAAGCAGGCTATCAGAAGAATCTGGACCGGCTCATCGTTTGCTGGTGCCGCCCCGAGCAGCAACGCGAACGTCTGCTCGCACGAGGGCTCGACGCTGGAGAAGCCGGGCGCCGGATCGCGGCGCAGATGCCAATCGAGCAAAAACGCCGGATGGCGACCGACTTGATTGATTGCTCCGGAACGCTGGACGAAACGGAGCGGCAAGTGGAACAACTGGCGGCGCAGTTCAAGAACCTGGCGGCTGCGTGAAGAAACATTTTGCCTCGCCGCACGTCTCTAGAGATGGGGCCGGAAGAATCGTTCGCGATCGATCGGGTTCAGGGCTCGATCTTGCGAACGCAGGAAGGCCACTGGCATGAAAAAAGAACAGCACCTGAAAAGATTTCTTCGCCTGGCATCGGTCGGATTGATCATCGGCCTGGGAGCCTATTGGGCCGGAAGCCGCTGGGGAACGCATGCGCCATCCGCCGTGGAAGCATTGCGCGAGACCGCGCTGCCGGGCGAAAGCGGATTCATCGGAATCGAAGCGGAGAATGTGCAGATTTACCGCAATGCGGCGCCGGCGGTAGCGAACATCGTCACGCGCACGGTGGAATACGATTTCTTTCTCAACCCGGTGCCGGTGGAAGGCGCCGGCTCAGGATTCTTGTTCGACGCCGAAGGGCACATCCTGACGAATTATCATGTGGTCGAAGGTGCGCAGAATATCGAAGTCACCCTGGGCGACCAGAGCCGCTATCGCGCCAAATTCATCGGGGCCGACACGCGAGACGACATTGCGCTGATTCAGATTGACCCGAAGGGTAAGATGCTGGCGACGCTGCCGCTGGGCGATTCCCGCACGCTCGACGTGGGCCAGCGCGTGCTTGCCATCGGCAATCCGTTCGGCTTCCAGAGCACGCTGACCACGGGGGTGGTGAGCGCGCTCGGCCGCACCGTGCAGCTTGGGCCCAACACGTTCATCGACGAAGCCATCCAGACGGACGCGGCGATCAACCACGGCAATTCGGGCGGGCCGCTGCTCAATTCGCGCGGCGAAGTGATCGGCATCAACTCCGCGATCTACACGCCGACCGGCACCACCGCGGGCATCGGCTTCGCGATTCCGATCAACACGGCAAAGCGCGTCGCCGACGACCTGATCACCTCCGGCCGCGTGCGCCGCGCCTCGCTCGGCGTCGAGGGCCGGGCGCTTTGGCCGGGCTTGGCGGCGGCGCTGGGCCTGCCCGTCGAACAAGGCATCCTGGTGGAACACGTCACGCCGGGCGGTCCGGCGGACCAGGCGGGAATCCACGGGGGCACGCGCACCGTGGTGGCCGGATTGCGCGAGCTGCGAATCGGCGGCGATGTGGTGGTAGCGGTGGACGGAAAGAAAATTCAGGACCAGACGGACCTGAATTTGCTTCTGAATCGCGAGCGGCCGGGCGATGTGATCACGCTAACAATCTATCGCGACAAACAAAAGATGGACGTGCGCGTGATGCTCGGCGAGCGCTGAAGGTCTTCTCCAGCGCGCTAGATATTCCACTCCTGGCGCAGCCGCTCGCGCTCCGGCTCGCCCTGCTTGAACCAACCCTCGGCAACGTCGCGGATCCGCTCGAGCGACGCCTGCATCTCGGCGTGCTTCTGCTCCATCAATTCCCGATCGGCATCCGGCGGGACATAGATCGTTGGCGCCACCACCAGGACGGCCCGGGAAAAGAGATGCGGAATCTGAAAGAGGTCCCACGATTTTTCGAACGTGTGCGCCCGTTCGAGCCCGATGTGGAACATGAGGATGGGCTGGCCCGTCCGCCGGGCAAGCATCACGGGACCGGGCTTGGCTACGTAGCGTGGGCCGCGAGGCCCATCAATGGTGAAGGCGACATCGAGGCCTTCTTCAAGGCGCTTGCTCATGATTGCGAGGCCGCGCAGTCCTCCCCGCGTCGAACTTCCCTGCGCCGTGCCGAAGCCGAGCCGCTCGATCACGCGCCGCGTCCACTGGCCATCGAAGTTTGTCGTGTTCAGCACCACGATTCCGCGATCGCGCCACCACCAAGTGGCGCTGAAAATCGAGCGATGCCAGAACGTACAAATAAAGCGCTTGCCATCATCGTAGGCCCGTTGCGCGTTCGGCCAGCCCAGCACCTCGAAGCGCATCGTCGGCCCGATCGCGCGCACGAGCCAGTACACGGCCCAGGCGATGACGGGTATCTGCATCCGGCGCCAGGGGGAGAGCTGAGGCAGCCGTGTATCGTAATGCACGTTGATGTTCGCGCCGGCTCGATCGAGGCCGGATGTCGCAGGTTGTGTCACAGGCGTATAGTATAGAAGAACTGCTGCTGCATCTTCGATGATTACCCCGCCCCAATTGGCGCTCGACCGCGGCAAATGTGTGGCTTGCCGGCGTCTGGTGTTCTGGTTTGTCTTCGGCTTGCTGATCCCCGGACTCGCGCACGCACAGTTTCCATCCGGCGTGGCCGGCCGCATCGTCGGCGACGATATCTCCGTCCAGAATGCCGCCGGCGTTGTGCCGCCGGAAAGCTCGCGCAGCATCTATCTCGCGAACGGCAGCAAGATCACAGTCCATGCAGGGCAGGCGCGGATGGAGCTGACGGGGGGCGCGGAAATCGGCGTGTGCGGACCGGCGGCGCTGACGCTGCTCGAATCCGAGGGCGCCTTCACTCTGGCGATCAGTTTCGGCCGCGTGCACCTGCGTCTGGGGCCGTCCACTCCGATTTCGGTGTTTACGCCGCTGATCGTTGCAACGCCGGTCGGCATCGTCGAGAGCCCGCGCGAAGCAACTCTTGGTCTCGATGTGAGTGGCGCGCTTTGCGTGCGAGCGACGCGCGGCGCAGTGCGACTTCAGCAGCAGCTCACCGGCGAGACGATTGTGATTCCTCAGCCGACGGAAGTTTTCCTTCCACCGGGGGAATTACACGCGACTCCGGGCGTCACCGGCGTATGCCAGTGCGAAATTCCGCCGGCTCCGCCAGTTTCATCGGAGCCCACCGCGATCGTCCCGAAGCCTTCCATCTTGCCGCCCCCCATCCCAACTCCTCCAAAGCAAGACAGTGCTTCGGCCGCCGCCAACTCAGGGGCATCGAAACCCGCGACGAACGTCGCGACCGAAGTGAGCGTGCCGGCGCACGCAAGCGAAGTCCCGCCCGTGGAGAAGAAGCCTGAGCCACGTCGTCCCGCGACGCAGGTACCTGTGTGGAAAGTCATGATGCCGCCGCTCGCGTTCGACTTTTCGAAGCCGGCTCCGCCGCCCGATCCGAGCCCCGCTACGATTCTGCTGGTGCGCGAAGTGCGCGTCGAGACGGATTGGGTCTTTCGCGGACGCGTTGAGCCGCGAGCCGCGCCTGTTCCTGCACATGAGGCTGCGGTTGCTAGGCGTAGGAGATCGAAGCCCAAGCCCGTTATGGCCCATCCATCAAGCAAACCTGTAGGCGCCAGACCCAAATCAGGAGGAATCCTCGGCTTCTTCAAGCGCCTCTTCGGCAGTGGCTCCAGCTAAAAGACTCGTTTAGGTTGATCTCTCTCTGAACGAAGCCCCGCACAAGACGGCTAGGGCGAAGAACCCTTCGGCGGGAGTCTACATCCCTTCGTAATTCGGGCCGCCACCGCCTTCGGGCACAACCCAGATGATAATCTGGTAGGGGTCGGCAATGTCGCAGGTTTTGCAGTGAACGCAGTTTGAGGCGTTGATCTTCAGGCGCGCAGCGCCCTTCTCCATCACCATTTCGTAGACCGCCGCAGGACAAAAATACTGGCACGGGTTTCCGTATTCGCGCACGCAGCGGTCTCCGCAAACGCTTGGCTCGATGACAACCAAGTGACAGGGCTGATCTTCCTCATGCCTCGTGCCCGAGTGATAGACGTCGGTGAGCCGGTCGAAGGTGAGCACGCCGTCGCCCTTGAAGCGGCTCGATTGATCCACGAGTTCGGGGCCGCGGTTGAGCTTGCGATATTCCTCGTAGCCCGGCGGCACGCGCATCGGGTCCACCAGCCCGCGCCCGCCGCTGATGAATTGCAACGCCGTGTGCGCCAGGCCCCGCCACAAGCCGTGCTCGTACGCCTGGTGGAAATTGCGAACTGCCCACAGCTCCTTCTTGATCCAGCTCGATTCGATTTTTTGCGGATATGCCGCGAGCGTTTTCGCGGAAGTGTCGCCCGCCGCCAGCGCTTCGTAAATCGTCTCGGCGGCGAGCATGCCGCTCTTGATGCTGGTGTGAATTCCTTTCAGCCGCTGCGAATTCAGCAGGCTGGCGGCATCGCCGATGATCAAACCCCCGGAGAAGTAAATTCGCGGCATGGAATACCAGCCGCCATACGGAACTGTCTTTGCGCCGTAGCGCACCAGCTTCCCGCCTTCGAGAATTTTTCGCACGAACGGATGCGTCTTGTATTTTTGCAACGCCGCGTGCGGATCGAAGAGGGGGTCATGGTATTCGAGGCCGACGACGATCCCGAGCGAAACGCGATTGTTGCTCAGGCCATAGACCCAACCGCCGCCATAGGTGCTTGAATCGAGCGGCCAACCGAGCGTATGCGCCACGTAACCCGTGGCGATTCGGTCGGGCTGCACGTCCCATAGTTCCTTGATGCCGATGCCGTAGACTTGCGGGTTCAGCCCGTCGAGCTTCAGCTTGTTGACAAGATCTTTGGTGAGCGAGCCGCGCGGCCCTTCGGCCAGCACCGTCACTTTCGCGCGAAGCTCGTAGCCGGGCGTGAAGTTGTCTTTCGGCTTGCCGTTCTTGTCCACGCCCTTGTCTTCGGTGACGACGCCGGCGATGCCGTCGCCTTCGTAGATGAGCTGCGCGCCGGCGAATTGCGTGAAAACGTTGATGCCCGTTTTCTCAACTAGCCCGCCCAGCCATTTCACCAGCTTGCTGAGCGAAACAACGTAATTGCCGTGATTGCGCAGGGGCGGCGGCGTGATGGGAAGTTTCCAGGAGGCGCCGGCGGTGAAGTAATACGCGTCGTCGCCCGTGACCGGCGTATCGAGCGGCGCGGATTTTTCGAATTCCGGCACGAGCTCACGCAGCCCGCGCGGATCCATAATCGCGCCGGAGAGCTGGTGCGCACCGAGTTCGCGCGCCTTCTCCAGCACGTAGATGTTTTCGGTGGAAGTGGGAGGAGTGCGCCCGGCCTTCGTGTCCTGCTCGATCAGTTGCGCCAAACGAAGCGCGCAGGCCAAGCCCCCGGGCCCGGCGCCGACAATCAGAACATCCGCATCAAGCCGCTCACGCTCAATGGCCACGCGGCCATTCTAGCAGAACCGGTGAAATCCTTCGTGAACACCATGCGGATCAAACATTTTTTCTACAATGACATAAGAGAGGAGTGGAGATCGAACGAGCGCGCAGATGCCCGTTTTTGGGAGCAACCGTGGCGGAAGCGGACAACCGGATTATCCAGTTTTTGATTTTTCGAGTTCTTCGTTTAAAGCGGGGACAATTTCAAATAGATCGCCGACAACGCCGTAGTCTGCCACTTCGAAGATCGGCGCGTTCTGGTCTTTGTTGATCGCGACGATGGTGCGCGAACCTTTCATTCCGACGACGTGCTGGATGGCGCCGCTGATCCCGAGCGCGAGATACAGCTTCGGCGCGACAGTCTGGCCCGAGCTGCCGATCTGCCGCTCCATCGGCAGCCAGCCCTCATCGCAAATCGGACGCGACGCGGCCAGTTCGCCGCCTAAAAGCTTCGCGAGTTTTTCGGCGAGCGGAATATTCTCGGGTGCCTTGATCCCGCGGCCGATCGAAACCAGGATGGGCGCCTGCGTCAGGTCCACCGCTTGCTTTGCTTCACGGAAAAGTTCGAGCGGCTTCGCGCGGATTTGCTCGGGCTTCAAGTCCACTGCGAACGGCTTCACCGGCGCCTTGCCTGCTTGCCGCGCCACAACCAGATCGGCGCGAAATGCGCCCGCCTGAAATGTCGCGACCCACGGAGCATCGCCCTCGAAGGCAACGTCGGCGGCCGTGCGTCCTTGAAACATCTGCCGCACGAAAATGAATTTTCCGCTTTCGAAGCGATAGCCGATGCAGTCGCCGATCATTCCCTTGCCGAGCGAAGCGGCTAGCTTGGGCGCGAAATCGCGGACCTGATAAGTATGCGGCAGCAGCACGAAGTCCGGCTTGGTGGCTTCAATCACTTGCTTCAGTGCGAGCGAATACCCGTCGGGCGTGTAGTGCTCGAGCAGGTCATGCTCGACCAGAAGGACTTCGTCGAGTTGCGACGCGGCCAGCTCGTCCGCCAAGCCGGTCACACCCTTGCCGATCACGGCTCCAGCGATCGAGCCGTGCGCCTGCTGCGCCATTTGCTGCGCGGCGGCAAGCGTCTCGAAGCTCCCCTTGTTCCACTTGCCTTCACGCTGCTCACTGATGAAGAGAATTTTCATAAGTTCGCCCTGCCGCCACGTCCATTATTTCGAAACCGTATCGCCTGCCTGCCTTTCCGAAAAATAACCGGCGGAGCCGGCCCCTACACAACCACTTCGACAACGTGACGCAACGAATAAAGTCTACAGAACCCGCGCCTCATGCTTCAGTTTTTCGACCAGCTTCACCGCAATCTCTTTCGGCGTCCCGGTGATAAACTCCGTCTTCTTCGTTTTCTGCGGAACATAAATGCGCTGGACACGCTGGGTGGGCGCGGAGTTCACGCCCAGGGACGCGCGCGGAACGGCCGCAATTTCTTTTTTCTTCGCCGCCATGATTCCTTTCAGCGTCGCGTAGCGCGGCTTATTGATGCCGGATTGAATGCTGAGCACGGCCGGAAGGGGCAATTCGACCCATTGAAACCACCCGGCTTCGAGTTCGCGCTTCAGCTTCATGCGTCCATTTGCGACGTCAATCTGCATGATGATCGTTGCGTGCGGCAGGCCGAGCAGCTCGGCGAGCAATACTCCCGTCTGGCCAAAGCCCTGGTCATCGCTTTGCAGGCCGGTGAGAATCAGGTCAAATTTCTCTTTTTGAATCGCGGCGGCAAGCGAGCGGGCGCTCGCGAGCGGGTCGAGCGCGAAAAACTGATCGTCAGCTACGTGGATTCCACGGTCAGCGCCTTTTGCAAGCGCTTCCTTGATGGTTTGCTTCACGCGTTCCGGGCCCATCGAAATGGCAACCACTTCTCCGCCATGCTTTTCCTTCAGCCGGAGCGCTTCTTCGAGGGCGTAGCTATCCGGCTCGTTCATTTCGAAGCCGATATCCGATTCGCGGATCCACCCCCCGCTTTCCGCGATGGCAAGCGGCGCATCCTTCGCCGGGACTTGCTTGACACAAACGACGATGTTCAAAAGTGCCTCCCGTGGAACCTACGGAAAGAATCAAGCAAACAGAACATCAGGGAACGCTCCGCGGTCAGCGCGATCCCCAGCGCTTGAAGAGCAGCGACGCGTTGGTCCCGCCGAAACCGAACGAATTCGAGAGTGCGTACTCGATCGCGACTTTTCGTGCCCGGTTCGGGACGTAATCCAAATCGCACGCCGGGTCGGGATTCTCATAGTTGATCGTCGGCGGCACAACCTGATCGCGCAGCGCCAGCACGCTGATGCCGGCTTCGAGTCCGCCAGCGCCGCCGAGCAGGTGCCCGGTCATGGATTTCGTCGAGCTGATGGGCACTTGGTTGGCGCGTTCGCCAAACACGCGCTTCAGCGCCACCGTCTCAATCGCGTCGCCGATTGGAGTCGAAGTGCCGTGCGCGTTGACGTATCCCACCTGATCGGTCGTAATTTTCGCATCCTTGGTCGTCGCCATGACGACGCGATAGGCGCCGTCGCCCCGCTCCGCAGGCTGCGTGATGTGAAACGCGTCGCCGGACATGCCGTAGCCGACGATCTCCGCCAGGATCGGTGCGCCGCGGCGCTCGGCATGCTCGAGCGACTCGAGGATCAGCACGCCCGAACCCTCGCCGACAACGAAGCCGTCGCGCTGCGCGTCAAACGGGCGGCTGGCGCGCGCCGGCTCGTCGTTGCGCGTTGAAAGCGCTTTCATCGCGGCGAATCCGCCGATGCCCATCGGCGTGATGGCCGCTTCGGAGCCGCCTGCGATCATCACCTCCGCGTCGCAGCGCTGAATGATCTTGAATGCGTCGCCGATGGCGTGGGCCGATGCCGAGCAGGCCGTCGCCGTGGCCGAATTGGGCCCGCGCGCGCCATAACGAATCGAAATGTTTCCCGAAGCCAGATTCACGATTGCTGCGGGAATGAAGAACGGAGATATTTTGCCGGGGCCGCCCTGCAGGTATTTCGAATGTTCGCGCTCGATGACGTCGAATCCGCCGATGCCGGAAGAAATGTAAACGCCGGTGGCGTCGGCGATCGCGGGCGTGACCTCCAGCCGGGCCATCTTCACCGCAAAATCCGTGGCGGCGATGGCCAACTGGATGAACCGCGCCATTTTTTTCAGTTCTTTTTTCTCAATCCAAAGGAAAGGATCGAAGCCGTGGACTTCTCCGGCGATGCGGCAGTCGAATGCCGACGCATCGAACTGGGTGATGGTGGTGATCCCGCTCTTGCCGGCGAGCAGGTTCTTCCACGCCTCTTCGGTGCCAATCCCGCACGCGCAGACCAGCCCAACGCCTGTGACCACAACTCGGCGGCTCAACTTGGAAATTCTCCCGTTTGGAGTCCGACGGCCCGCGGACTATTTCTTCGCTTGGGCGTGCTTCTCGATGTACGCGATGGCGTCCTTGACCGTGGTGATTTTTTCGGCGTCCTCGTCTGGAATCTCGATGCCGAATCCCTCTTCGAAGGCCATCACCAGCTCGACCGTATCGAGCGAATCGGCACCCAAGTCGTCCACGAACGAAGCGGTCGGCGTCACTTCGGCTTCATCCACTCCGAGTTGCTCGACGATGATTTGCTTGACACGTTCTTCGACACTGGCCATTCTGGTTTTTCCTCCGGTCTCGGCGATTCGCAACACGCTCCGGCCTGCTCGAGCGGCCGTATGATTCCCAAGACAAGCCTAGACATTCTATGCGCGGGCCTTTGCCGGGTCAACCTAAGGCCTCTTAAACAAGGGCACCCGGCATTAACCCATATACATACCGCCGTTCACGTCCAGGACGTGGCCGGTAATGTACGCGGCCTCGTCGCTCGACAGGTACACGATGGCTGTGGCCACGTCGCGGTCCGTCCCCATGCGGGCCAGCGGGATGCGCGACATCATGGCTTCCTTCGCTTTCTCGGGCAGCGGATCCGTCATCGGCGTGGAAATAAAACCGGGAGCGACGGCATTTACGGTGATGTTGCGCGAGGCCACCTCGATCGCAATCGCGCGCGTGAGGCCGATTAATCCCGCCTTCGCCGCTACGTAATTCGCCTGCCCTGCGTTGCCCGTTTCGGCCACGACCGAAGTCACATTGATGATCCGCCCGGAGTGTTGCCGGATCATCGTAGCGAGCGCCTGTTGGATGCACAGATGGGCGCCGGTAAGATTCGTGCGCAGCACCGCCTCCCAATCGTCGAGCTTCATCCGCAGCGCCAGCCCGTCGCGCGCCATGCCGGCGTTGTTCACCAGGATGTCGAGCTTGCCGAAATGGCTGACGGTTTGCTGGAAGCCGGCTTTCACTTGCGCCGGGTCCGCCACGTCCATCGGGACGATCAAGACTTCGCGGCCCGCCGATTTGATTTCCTCGGCAAGTGCGGCGAGTTTTTCCTTCGACCGAGCGGCAATCGCCACCTTGGCACCCGCTTCCGCCAGCGCCAATGCGGTAGCGCGCCCGATGCCCTGCGAGGCACCGGTCACGAGTGCGACTTTGTCTTGGAGGGAGAACATGCGATTAGCTCTCGGTAGCTTCCGCCCTTGCCTGGGCCAGTTTTTCGAGCGCCGCATCGAGGCTGGCGAGATCCTCGACATTGAAGCAGTGCACGGAACGGTCAATCTGGCGCAGCAGACCATTCAGCACGCGCCCAGGTCCCACTTCCATGAATGTGTTTACGCCCTGCCCTGTCAACTCGCGCATGGAATCTTCCCAATGGACCGGCAGGCAGACCTGACGGATCAAAGCCTCGCGTGCTTCTTCGCCGGAAGTGATCGCCTCGGCTTCCACATTCGTGATGAGCGGGAACCGCAGATCGTGAAACACCACGGCGCGCAAATCTTTCTCGAGCTTCAATTGCGCCGGCATCATCAGCTCACAATGGAACGGCGCAGAAACCGGCAGCACTACGGCGCGTCTTGCGCCGCTCTGCGAAGCGATTTCGACCGCGCGCCTTATCGCTTCGGCGCGGCCTGAGATCACGGTCTGCTCCGGCGAATTCAGATTCGCGGCCGAGATCACTTGTCCATTGGCTGCCTTCTTGCAAATTTCGGCCACGAGCGCGGGCGCCAAACCCAGGATCGCCGCCATCGCGCCTTCTCCGGAGGCCACTGCTTCCTGCATGTACTGTCCGCGTTTACGAACCAAACGCACGGCATCGGCAAACTCCAGCCCTCCCGCCGCCACCAGCGCGGAATATTCGCCGAGGCTGTGCCCGGCCACATAGTCGGGCACGACGCCGCGCTCTTCGAGCGCGCGAAACGCGGCCACGGAAACAGTCAGGATCGCGGGTTGCGTGTTTTCCGTGAGCTTGAGCTGCTCCTCGGTGCCCTCGAAGCAAATCTTGGAAATCGAAATTCCGAGCGCCGCGTCGGCCTGTTCGAAGACCTTCCGCGCCACGGCAATTTGATCGTGGAGCGCGCGCCCCATGCCGGGGTATTGCGACGCCTGACCCGGAAATAGAAATGCGAGTTTACCCATCGGATTCGCCCGGCTTCAGCCTCGCTCGGTGGCAGCGATGGCGGAGAGCTCCTGTTCGATTCTGTCGTTTGCTTTCGACCGGCAAAGCTCGGCAGCGATGCGGATGGCGTTCTTGATCGCGTTCGCATTGGAGCGGCCGTGGCCGATCACGCAAGTGCCGCGGACGCCGAGGAGCGGCGCCCCGCCCTGCTCCGAGTAATCAATCTTCTTCTTCAAGTCTTGCAGCGCGCTGCGCGCCAGCACGTAACCCATCTGCGAGCTCAGCGTGCTC
>JBGQEW010000081.1:0-11161 GCA_041496565.1 Terriglobia bacterium
CCGGAGTCGAAATAGGGGACGTACATCGTCGGTTCGTCTTGCCCGCCGAGTCCCTCGTATTTCACATTCCCGACAACACCCACAATCGTGTACCAGTCCGCTTTGGGGTCGGCTTCACCCGTCTGGACGCGCTTGCCGATTGGGTCCTGACCGGGGAAATAGCGCCGGGCCATGTTTTCGTTGATGATGAGAACGTGCGCACCCGGGGAACGATCGGCGTCCGAAAAATAGCGGCCGCGGAAGAGAGGAACTCCGAGCGCGCGGAAGTAATCCGCGTTGATGGGGATTTCCGCGACCGCCGGAGATGGCTCACCCGAATCGTTTGACCGGCCTTCGATGTGGAAAGGATTCGTAAGTTCGAGCAGGTTAGGTGGCAAACTCAAGGCGATACCCGCGCCTTCCACTCCGGGAGAATTCTTGAGGCGCTCGAGAAGTTGTTCGTAGAATGAAGTGACCTGGGGCGCCTTCGAGTAGCGCTCGTTCGGCAGGGATAGCAGGGCTGTCAGGATCTGCGCCGAGTTAAATCCTGGGCTGACGGACTCGAGCGCGAACAAGGTTCGAATCAGGAGGCCAGCCCCGGCTAACACGACAACCGCGAGGGAGAATTCAGCCACGACCAGCGCGTTTTGCAGGCGGCGGGAACCCCGGCTCGAGGTTGCGGCGCGGCTTCCTTCCTTGAGCGACTCGCTGGCCGGTGAACCGGCGAAACGCAGGGCGGGGACGAGTCCGAACAGAATTCCAGTTACGATCGCGATGCCGGCGGTGAAGGCGAGCACCCGGCCATCGACGCTGATTTCGCTCATCCGTGGGAGTACGTCCGGGCTGAGCGCGAGCATTGTCCGAACGCCATAGTATGCAATGACGAGCCCCAGCGCGCCTCCCAAAATCGCTAGGATCGCGCTCTCGGTTAGAAGTTGGCAGACCAGCCGGCGCCGTCCCGCTCCGAGCGCCATTCGGATTGCCATCTCGCGCCTGCGCGCGCCTGCGCGTGACAGTTGTAAGTTGGCGACGTTGACGACGGCGATTAGCAGAACAAAACCCACGGCTCCGAGGAGAATCAACAAAGCCTCGCTCACGTTCCCAACCACAAGCTCCTTCATCGGCACCACGACCGCTCGAGTCTCCTCCGAAAGGGGAAACTGTTCCTGCTCCTGTTTTGCGATTCGCGAGGCGTCGGCGGAGGCCTGGGCTTCGGACACACCGGCCTTCAAACGGCCGATTGGCAACAACCAATACGGGGGGCGCTGTTGCGTCTGCTCGAGCTGAAGTACCGGCCATAATTCGCTATGCGAACGAAACTGAAAGCCGGGAGGCATGACACCAATCACCGTGTAGTTCTTCCCGTCGAGGGCGATACTGCGGCCGACGGCGGCAGGGTCGGCGTGAAGGAACTCCTCCCAGAAGTGATGACTCACGACAACGGTAAGGATTCCACCAGGCTTGCCCTCTTGCGGGAGGAACGCCCGGCCCAGAACGGGCTGCACCCCCAGAACCGAGAAAAAGTCGGACGTGACGGATGTTCCGGGAACCATTTGAGGAGTACCGAGGCCCGTCAGCGTGGGTCCAATCGAGAACAGAGAAATGGCGGCGATGTGTTCGAACGTCTGCTGGCGTTGATCGAGAGCCAGGAAATCGGCGTTGCCCATCGAACCGTGATTCAGATCCTTACTATGTAGAAAGATCATGACCAGGCGATCGGGCTGCCGGTAGGGGAGAGGCTTCATGAGGACGCCGTTCACAACCGAGAAAATGGCGGTGTTCGCGCCGATGCCGAGCGCCAAGGTGAGAACGGCGACGGCGGTAAAGCCGGGATTCTTGCGCAGTGTGCGCGCCCCGTAGCGAAGGTCTTGCACCACGTCTTCGATCAGGTTCACACGCCGCATGTCGCGGCACTCTTCCTTCCGCTGCTCGAGGCCGTCCATCGCGCGGAGAGCGGCGCGGCGCGCACTTTCCGGCGACAATCCTGCAGCCATCAACTCCTGCGTTTTCTGTTCCACGTGATACTGCAGTTCTTCATCCAGTTCCTGCTCGACGTGTCTGCGGCGAAAAAGCGAGCGCAATCGTAGCGGCAAGGTGTAGAACCAGCGTTCCAGGCGCATCCCTCATGCCTCCTTCAGTCTCACGACACGCGAGATGGCAGAGGAGAGCCGGCTCCAATTCGCAGCTTCATTGTCGAGCTGCTTGCGGCCCAGCCGCGTGAGCGAATAGAACTTTGCTCGGCGGTTATTTTCGCTCGGCTTCCACTCGGCGGTGATCCAACCCTCTTGCTCGAGCTTGTGCAGGGCCGGATAAAGCGAGCCGTCACTGACTTGCAGAACCTCGCCCGAAACTTGCTTCAGGCGTTGGCTGATCGCCCAGCCATTGAGCGGCTCGAGTGCCAGGATTTTCAAGATGAGCAGGTCCAGCGTGCCTTGCACCAGATCAGATGGTTTGCTCACATGCTCTCCCTCGGTTACCGAGAGCAGCGTACCTCCACTCCCCTCGGTAAGCAAGAGGGAAAATCGGCCTGCTCTTTCTCTTGATGGGAATGCCCGAAGGCGGCGAAGCAGACAGGCGTGCAATCAGGAGGGCCTGGCATTGGCCACGGAGAAATTTTCTCATTGTTAATCGCAAATGGAAATAATTAGCATTACCGCGAACTGACTGAAAATATAGGACTGAGCCCCATTCTAATCGAAAAAAATCGACCTCCTCTAGGCGTCTTCTACGCTCCGAACAACAAAAGTAGCGGCGCCCGAATCGGCTCCTCGGGTTCGGAACGGTTCTTTCTCCTCTGCTATACTGCATGGTTCGCGCGTGCCACGATCCCAGCGAACGCAGCAGTCATAACTTACGCACGACCCGGTTTCGATGACCCTGACCAAGCCCCCAAGCGGCAGGCCGCGCCTCTTCCTCGTGGACGCCATGGGCTTCATCTTCCGCGCGTTCTACGCCCCCATGCCTCAGCGGTTGCAAACGGCTCAAGGCCTGCCGACGAATGTCCCCTTCCTGTTCGCCCACATGATGCGGCGCCTCGACAAAGACTGGCAGCCCGATTTTCTCGCCGTCGTCTTCGACCGCGCCGAGCCCACTTTCCGCGACAAGCTGTACGCCGCGTACAAGGCCCAGCGCCCGCCGATGCCCCAGGATCTCTCTCTCCAATTGCCTTTCGTCCGGCGCTATTGCGAAGCGATGCGCCTCCCTATTCTCGAATACCCCGGCTACGAAGCCGACGACTTAATCGGCGCGCTCGCGCATCAGGCCACGAAGAATGGCCTCGAAGTTCTGATCGTCACCAGCGACAAAGACATGCTCCAACTCGTCGGCGGCCCCGTGCGTGTCCTCCGCCCCGGTCAGGGAGCCGGCAAAGGCGACGTCGTCGTGGACGAAAAGATGGTTGAGGAAATTCTCGGCGTGCCGCCGGCGAAAGTCCCCGACGTGATGGCGCTCATGGGCGATTTGATTGACAACATCCCTGGCGCACGCGACCCAAACGAGAAGCCGG
Source organism: Terriglobia bacterium (assembly GCA_041496565.1). Taxonomy (GTDB): domain Bacteria; phylum Acidobacteriota; class Terriglobia; order Acidiferrales; family UBA7541; genus JBGPTK01. The sequence goes on from JBGQEW010000081.1 coordinate 3,485, forward strand.
ACCCCGGCAAGCGGCGGAAGGCCGGGATCGGCGAAGTTGGCGCGCGCCAGTTGATCCAGCAGTTCGGCAGCGCTGAGGAAGTGCTGCGCCGCACCTCAGAAGTAGGGAGAGCGAATTACCGTGAGGCGCTCGAGAAATATGGTGAGTTCGTGCGCCTCAGCAAGAAGCTGGCGGTGATTCCCACCGACGCTCCTGTTCCCCTCGAGCTCGACGCCTTGAAGCGCCAGTCCCCGGACACCGAAGCCCTGCGTGCCCTCTACACCGAACTCCATTTTTCTTCCTTGCTGAAAGAGCTCGCGCCGCCGGCCTCAACCGAAAAAACCGATTACGCGCCGCTTCAATCTGCGGCGGATTTGCGCAAGTTTCTCGCCGGTCTTCCGCCGAATCAGGAAGTCGCGTTGTGGCTCGATCTCGATTCGCAGGACCGCGAAGAGGAAGGCTTCGGAAGCAAGATCACGGCGATTGAGCTGTCGTCGCACCGCGGATTCGGGCGCTCTGCATTGGTGGACGTTTCCGGCGCGATGCTCGCCGCGCTCCGCGATTGGCTCAGTGACCCGAACCATCCAAAAATCGTTCACGATCCCAAGCTCACCGAACTGCTCACGGCTTCAGACGGCGACGCTTCCGCAAAGCACCTCACCGGCGTGCGCCACGCGACGATGCTCTACTCCTATCTCTTGCGGCCGACCACTGCGAATCATAATTTTCCCGAGGTCGTGCTCCGTCATTTGAACGTCACCCTTTCCGGCGCGCCCGGCGAGCGCGCTGATTTTCTGCAGAGGCTTGCGCCGATTCTTCGCGCGGAAGTGGAATCGCAAGATTTAGCCGGCGTGTACGAAAAAATCGACTTGCCGCTCGCGCCCGTCCTCGCGCAAATGGAGCGCGAAGGCGTTCGCGTGGATCCTCGTGCGCTCGAAGCCATCTCTGCCGACATGGAGAAGGAAATTCGCGCGCTCGAGCAGCGCATCTACGAGCTTGCGGGATTTGAATTCAACGTCAATTCGCCGCAACAGCTCGCCGAAGTCCTCTTCGACAAGCTGAATCTTCCTGTCGCGCGCCGCGGCCGCGTGAAAGCTCGTTCCACCGCCGCCGAAGTCCTCGAAGAGCTGGCGTCGCTCCACGAATTGCCGCGCAAGGTGATGGAGTATCGCGAAATCTCCAAGTTGAAATCCACCTATGCCGACGTTTTGCCGAAACTGATTCATCCCGGCAGCGGCCGCTTGCACACGAGCTTCAGCCAAACGGGCACGGCCACGGGCCGGCTCAGCTCGTCGAATCCGAATTTGCAGAACATTCCCATTCGCACCGAGCTCGGCCGCCAGATTCGCGCTGCGTTCGTCGCCGCGCCGGGCTCCACGCTCCTCTCCGCCGACTATTCGCAGATCGAGCTGCGCATCCTGGCGCATGTCTCCGAAGATCCCGTGCTCCTTGAAGCCTTCCGCCGCGGCGAAGACATCCACTCGCGCACGGCCCAGGAAGTCTTCGGCGCCGCGCCTTTCGCGCAGACGCCCGAGCACCGCCGCGCCGCAAAGGTCATCAATTTCGGCATCATCTACGGCCTTTCGGCGTTCGGCCTCGCCCACCAGCTTGGAATCGAGCAGCGCGAAGCGGCCAAATTCATCGCCGCCTATTTCGAGCGCTATCGCGGCGTGAAGGAGTATCTCGATCGCCAGCTCATCGAAGTTCGCAAGACCGGCTTCACGAAAACTTTGTTCGGCCGCATCCGCCCCATTCCGGAAATCAATACCCCGCAAGTGAATTTGCGCAGCTTCGCCGAGCGCACCGCCATGAACACGCCGCTCCAGGGCACCGCCGCCGACCTCATCAAGCTCGCCATGATTGAAATTGGCCGCCGGCTCGCCGCCGAAAAATTGCGCACGAAAATGATCCTGCAAGTGCACGACGAGCTGCTGTTCGAAGGTCCCGCGGAAGAACTCGACCGCCTGCGCGCTCTCGTCAAGCCTGCCATGGAGCAAGTCCATTCGCTGTGCGTTCCGCTTGTCGTGGACATCAAGGTCGGACCCAACTGGCGCGACATGCAATGAGCTCGTCCTCCAGAGTCTCGCCCCTCAACGGAATCAAATTCACTCTCGGCTTTCTTGCGCACCCGCGAGCGCGTAAGATAAGCGCACTGCAACGCTCAGTTTGGAAGGATGGCTTTAACGGAGGGTGCCATGTCCGATCGTCTCGCGGCCTTTTGTCTGTTCACAGTGCTCGGCCTCGCTGGTGCGACTCTTAACGGCCAAGAGAACAAGCAGGCGCCCCCACCCGCGGCTTCCGAATTCAAAGTTCCGCCGGATGAAGCCAAGCGTGAAAACCCTGTGAAACCCACTCCGGCGTCGATTGCCGACGGCAAGCACATTTTCAGCACGCAATGCATCATGTGCCATGGAAAAGACGCTGACGGCCAGGGTGAACTCGCGGTCGAAATGAAATTGAAGCTGAAAGACTATCGTGATCCCGCCGCGTTAAAGGACATGACGGACGGCGAGCTCTTGTACTTCATCAAGAAGGGCAAGGGCGATATGCCCGGCCAGGAAGATCGCATGAAGCCTGAGCAGTGCTGGAACTTGGTCAACTACATTCGTTCGATCCCCAGGAAGGACGCCTCGAAGGGAAAGGAAGAGAAACCGAAATAGCCGTCCACGTCCACCGGCCGTGAGGACGAACCGTTCGAACCACAAGCCCTCGCGGTGTTAATCTCTGCGCATTCAAAATAAGGAGCATTCTGAAATGCAGCATGCCACCGGTTTTCTGAAACTCGTCACCGAAGCGAAGAAACACATCAAGGAGGCCGGCTTTCTGGAAATCAAGAAGCGCCTCGACGCCGGCGAGAAACTGATTGTCGTGGACACACGTGAAGATTCCGAATGGGCCCGCGGACATCTGCCCGGCGCGATCCATCTCGGCAGAGGAATAATCGAGCGCGACATCGAGCAGAAGATTCCCGACCACGGCGCTCCGCTGGTCCTCTATTGCGGCGGCGGCTTTCGCTCCGCCCTCGCTGCGGAGAATCTGCAGAAAATGGGGTACACGAACGTTATTTCCATGGATGGCGGCTGGCGCGCCTGGACCGAAGCCGGCTTTCCCACCGCCAAGGATTGACCGGCGTGGGAAAGTGGCTGGGGCGGGTGGATTCGAACCACCACCGTCTGCATTAACAGTGCAGCGTCCTACCAATTGGACCACGCCCCAATTGTCGTGAAGGACATTCTAGCCGCAGAACGCAAAATCCGCACACGGCCGCCCACAAGAATCTTCCATTCAAGTCATCGGCATTGCGTGGGAATTCGTGGGAGAGAAGAAACACCCCCGCCGACAGAGGGTAGGTGTTGGGGTAAAAGCGGCGGGAGAGGTCGAGGGAAAGGAGCCGGCCCAGCCCTCAATCCCCTTAAAGGGATTCTCGGCTTCCCTTCCCTCTGACGTTTTCTTACATGCATCCTGGAAACCAAACTTAACTCCTTCTGTTGCAACTATCTAAACTCCGGCCGGTGAGTAAAAACGAACCGCCTGCAGTAAATTTTCCGGTCTGGTACGTTCTTGCTGCGCCATCCCCGCCCGTCACCGGCGTTCTTCCTGTTGACCTCGCTTCGCTCGCCTTGCTATGTTGGAGAGTTATTCTGGGCGCATTTTGCCCAGTGTGCGTGGGGGTTCCCTGTAGCGGGGCTGACCATCGAGCCATGGGCCTAAACAAGATCATCATTCGCGGCGCCCGGCAGCACAACCTCAAGAACATCAATCTGGAAATCCCGAGGAACTCGCTCACGGTCATCACCGGGCTTTCGGGATCGGGGAAATCCTCGCTGGCGTTCGATACCCTGTATGCCGAAGGCCAGCGCCGCTACGTCGAATCGCTTTCCACCTACGCTCGCCAATTCCTCGATCAAATGGAGCGCCCCGAAGTGGACTCGGTCGAGGGTTTGTCGCCATCCATCGCCATCGAGCAAAAGACCACCACGCGCTCGCCGCGCTCGACCGTCGGCACGATCACCGAAATCTACGACTACCTCCGCGTCATTTACAGCTCCATCGGAACGCCGCACTGCCCCAACTGCGGCAAGGCCATCACGCGGCAATCCACGGAGCAAATCGTCCAGGCGATCCTGGCGCACAAGCCTGACGACCGGTTCATGATCCTCGCCCCTGTCGTCCGCGGCCGAAAGGGCGAATACAGGAAAGACCTCGAAAAATATGCCAAGGAAGGATTCCTGCGCGCGCGGATTGACGGCGACCTGATCAATCTCGATGATCCGCCGAAGCTGGACCGCCGCAAGAATCACACGATCGAAATCGTCGTGGATCGTTTGCTGCTGAAGAGCGGCATCGCCAAGCGCCTCGAACAATCCATCGAAACCGCGCTCAAGTTGACCGGCGGGCTCGTCACCGTCGCCGTGGTCGGCGGCGCCGAACAGGTTTATTCCGAAAATCTCGCCTGCGCCGATTGCGGCGTTTCCGTTCCGCAGCTGGAGCCGCGCTCGTTCAGCTTCAATTCGCCTTACGGCGCCTGCCCCGAATGTCACGGGCTGGGCTCGAAATATACGTTCGATCCCGCAAGAATTATCCTGGACTGGTCCAAGCCGCTCTTCGAAGGCGGCCTCGGTCCCGGCTCGGGTTCCTCCTTCTTGCAGCGCACGCTCAAGCTTGCCGCCTACGCTCACAAGTTTGATCTCGACGCACCGTTCGACAAACTGCCGCGCCGCGCGCAAAACTTGATCCTCGGCGGCAACTCCGCCGATGGCCCCGCGCCGAAGCTGTTGCACTTCCACGGCGTCCTCGGCTACCTCGAGCAGAGTCTCGAAGAATCCACTTCCGATAGTTACCGTGAATGGCTGACGCAATACATGTCGCCCGCGCCCTGCGCCGCGTGCCGGGAAAAACGGCTGCGCCCCGAAAGCCTGGCCGTGAAGGTGGCGGGTTGGTCCATCGCGGAGTTCACCGCTCTCCCCATTTCCGAAGCGCACGACGCGGCCAAGAAAATCACCGCGCAGATCACGTCGCGCCAGCGGGAAATTGCCGGGCGCGCCCTGGAAGAAGTGGCCGAGCGCCTCGACTTTCTCCTCGCCGTCGGCCTCGGCTATCTCACGCTCAACCGTTCCGCATCCACGCTTTCGGGCGGAGAAGCCCAGCGCATCCGCCTGGCGACGCAGATCGGTTCGCGCCTGCGCGGCGTCCTGTATGTGCTCGACGAGCCTTCCATCGGGCTGCACGCGCGCGACAACGGCCGGTTGCTCGGCACGCTCGAAACGCTGCGCGACCTCGGGAACACGGTCCTGGTCGTCGAACACGACGAAGAAACCATCCGCCGCGCTGACTATGTCGTGGATCTCGGTCCCGGCGCGGGAAACGCCGGCGGTCACATCGTCGCCGCGGGCACTCCCGCCGACATCGCCGCCAGTTCGTCTTCGCTCACCGGGCAATACCTCACCGGCTCGCTCAAGATTCCGGTTCCGCCGAAGCGCCGCAGCCCGAACGGCAAGACCATTACCGTCCTCGGCGCCAATGCCAATAATCTGAAGAATCTCGACGTCACGTTTCCCCTCGGCCTGCTTGTCCTCATCACGGGCGTCTCCGGTTCCGGGAAGTCCACGCTCGTGAACGACATTCTCTACCGCGCGCTCTCGAGCAAACTCTATCGCTCGACGGAGAAGCCCGGCGGACACCGCGCCATCAACGGCCTCGAGCACATCGACAAAGTCATCGAGATTGACCAGGCACCCATCGGCCGAACTCCGCGCTCGAACCCAGCCACGTACACCGGCGTCTTCGCGCCCATCCGCGAGCTCTTCGCCATGCTCCCGGAATCGCGCGAGCGCGGCTACCGCCCCGGGCGGTTCAGCTTCAATGTGAAGGGCGGGCGTTGCGAGGCTTGCCAGGGCGATGGCTTGCGCCGCATCGAAATGAATTTTCTGCCCGACGTTTACGTCACCTGCGAAGTCTGCCGCGGCCGCCGCTACAACGCCGAAACCCTCGCGGTGCGCTACAAGGGCCATTCCATCTCCGGCCTGCTCGACATGCCGATCGAAGACGGCCTTCACGTGCTTGAAAACATTCCACAAATCCAGCAGAAGCTTCAATCCCTCGTGGATGTGGGTCTCGGCTACGTCGAGCTCGGCCAGTCGGCCACGACCCTTTCGGGGGGCGAAGCGCAGCGCATCAAGCTCGCGCGCGAGCTTTCCAAGCGCCAGACCGGCCGCACCCTCTACATCCTCGACGAGCCCACCACCGGCCTGCACTTCGACGATGTGAAGAAGCTTCTCGACGTATTAAATCGTCTGGTGGACCTGGGCAACTCGGTCCTCATCATCGAGCACCATTTGGACGTGATCAAACAGGCGGACTGGATCATCGATCTCGGGCCGGAGGGTGGCGAAGCCGGCGGCCGCGTTGTCGCCCAAGGCACGCCGGAACAGGTAGCGCGCGTCAGGAAGTCTTACACCGGCCAGGTCCTCGCCCGGGCGCTCGATGGCAACGGAGCGGCCGGCGCCGATGGCTTCAGGCACGGCGGTACCGCCAGCGGCGGCACTAAGCTTCGTTTCGCCGGGCCTCGCGACCCCCTGCTGTCGCCATGAGTCCGCGCAGCGAATTCCCTTGCTTGCGTGGCCTGGGCCACTCCCAGTAGAGTGCTGGGTAATGAGAGCGAGCACTTACGAAATCGATCCGCTCTGCCTCGACAAGCTGCGCACCTATCCGCTCGCGAGCCGTCCGAGCAAGGTCCACGTGCGGCAATTCGCCAAGCCGCACCGCCGCGGCTCCCGCTTTTCTGAGTTCCTCGATTCTCTGCCAAGGATTCTTGCCGCCGATGATTTGCGCGCCGTCGCCGCCGCCATTCTTCGCGCCCGGGCGCGGCGAAAGGCGATTCTCTGGGGCATGGGCGGCCACGTGATCAAGGTCGGACTCGCGCCGGTGCTGATAGATCTGATGCGCCGCGGATTCGTCTCCGGCATCGCGATGAACGGCGCGGCCCTAGTGCATGATTTTGAAATTGCCATGGTTGGCGGCACGTCGGAAGACGTCGAAGCCGTCCTCGGCCGGGGCAAATTCGGCATGGCGGAGGAAACGGGCCTCTACCTGAATGAAATGGCGGTGGGCGCGCAGCGCAGCGGCATTGGGCTCGGCGAAGCCGCCGGCAAGCTGCTGGTGAACGGCCGCCTGAATCCTAAATTTCCCAGCGCCAGCGTGCTCTTCGCCGCTTACCGCGCGCGAATTCCAGTTACCGTGCATCTCGCCATTGGCACCGACATCCCGCACATGCACCGTTCCGCGGATGGCGCCGCTCTCGGCGCCGCCACACATTACGACTTCCGCCTTTTCTGTAGTTTGGTGAATCGTATGCATCCGGGCGGCGTCTATCTGAATTGGGGATCGGCGGTGCTGCTTCCCGAAGTGTTTCTGAAAGCAGTGACGGTGGTGCGCAATCTGGGGACGCCGTTGCGGCCCATCACCACGGCGAATTTCGATTTTCTGCAGCACTACCGGCCGCTGCAGAATGTCGTCAAGCGCCCCACCTCCGGCGGCGGCAAATCAGCGGGCTATTCACTGACGGGCCACCATGAAATCCTGATGCCGCTTCTTGCTGCTGCTCTCATCGAAGCCGGCCGGCGGCGCGGAAAACAATGAGTCCATCCGAAATCGATCCGCTCTCGCCGCAAGACAGCTCACCGTCAGGGCCTGAGCCGC
>JBGQEW010000082.1:0-10989 GCA_041496565.1 Terriglobia bacterium
GTGCCGAGAGATGGCTCTGGTCGGCCCGCGTCCGGAACTGCCGGAATACGTAGAACGCTTCCACGGTGAATACAACCAACTGCTTCGCGCGCGTCCTGGGATCACCGATCCGGCCTCGCTCGCGTTCTCGCGCGAAGAAGAGCTTCTCAAGGGCGCCGACCCGGAATCGATTTACGCGACCCAAATTCTTCCGCGGAAACTCGCCCTTTCACTCGAGTATCTCGAACGTCGCACGTGGGTCGGCGATCTCAAGATTATTTTCAAAACGCTCCACTGCGTGATTTCAGCGTCTCCCGAGACAAACGGCCCATGGCGCGTCCCTCTCGACGCCTCCTCCGCTTCCCAGGCTGGCAGCAACCTATCCCCTTCGTCATCCGCGCGATCCGCGCCGCTCTTGAGGCGAAGCCAATGAATCTTGTGACAGCCCTGCTGCGCAGTGAGGCGTTCCTGAAACACCGGCGAATTCTGATCGTCGCGTTTCATGTTCTTGCGGTTTGCGGCTGCTATTTCGCGGCTTTCGAGCTGCGTTTTGATTTTTCGCTGCCCGAGCCGGAACGTCTTCGCTTCGCGCACACGATCGCGCTCGTTGTTCTGGTCAAGCTCGCGACCTACTGGCGTTACCGCCTGTTCGAGGGCTGGTGGGGATTCCCGTCGTTCAACGATCTTTGGAATATCGTGCTGGCGAATGCGATGGGTTCGGGACTGTTTGTGATTGTCCTGGTGTTGACAAAGACCGCCGTTGGAATCTCGCGGTCGGTGGTGTTGATGGATTGCGTCCTGGCCACTGGCATGCTCGCCGGATCGCGATTTGGCATGCTGGCGCTCAAGCGCTTCTCCGCAGACGCTCGCCGAATCGAGAAGTACGTCCTGATGGTCGGTGCGGGCGAAGCGGGGGCTCGGCTGCTCCAGGAAATCGAAGCCAATCCGCAACTACGCGTGGCCGTGGCCGGTCTTGTGGACGATGACCGCGCCAAGTGGGGCATGCGCATCCACGGCATCCGTGTGCACGGCGGCACCGGGAAAATTCCCGCGCTCGCGGAACAGCTTCGCGTGCAGGAAGTGATTCTGGCGATTCCATCGGCGCCGCCGGAAGACCTGCGCCGCATCGTTCAGATTTGCCAGTCCGCCGGCGTCGCTTGCAAAGTGCTGCCGCCGATGGCGGCGATGATCGAAGGAACGATTCCCTACCGGATGGTGCGCGAAGTGAAGCTCGAAGATCTGCTTGCCCGCAAGCCGGTGCACATGGATCGCCAGGCCGTCCGCACCCATTTCGATGGCGCGGCCGTGCTGGTGACCGGCGGCGCCGGCTCGATTGGCTCTGAGCTCGTACGGGAGATTGTGAACTTCGGCGTCCGGCAGGTGGCGGTCTTCGACCGAAACGAGAACGGCCTCTTCCTGCTGGAAGCGGAAATGCGCGCGAAACATCCTGAGCTCGACCTCGCGATTGCCGTCGGAGACATTCAGGACCCGGTGCGCCTGGCCGAGGTTTTTCGCTGCTACCGGCCTGACTGCGTCTTCCACGCGGCGGCTTACAAGCACGTACCGTTGATGGAGGAAAACCCCCTCGAGGCCGTCAAGAACAATATTTTCGGCACGCGAAACGTGCTGGAGGCGGCCCGCGCGCAAGGGACGCGCGAGATCGTGCTGATTTCGACGGATAAGGCCATTCGTCCCACGAGCGTGATGGGCGCCACCAAGCGCGTCGCCGAGATGATCTTGCAGAGCCGGCCGCGAGCACCGAAAGGCGTCGCGGTGCGCTTCGGAAATGTTCTGGGGAGCGCCGGCAGCGTGGTGAACGTCTTCCGCGAACAGATCGGTCGGGGCGAACCGCTCACGGTGACTCATCCCGACGCGACACGCTATTTCATGACCGCGCAGGAAGCCGTGCAATTGATCCTGCAGGCGGCGACGCTTGGCGCCGGTGGCGAAATATTCGTGCTCGACATGGGTGAGCCGGTGAAGATCGTTGACCTGGCGAACAACATGATTCGGCTCTCCGGCCTCGAGCCCGGCGTGGACATCCCCATCCGGCACATTGGCCTGCGTCCAGGCGAAAAACTCCACGAGACTCTCTGGAACGAGGAAGAAAAAATCAACCGGACCAAGCACGAAAAAATTTGGGTGCTGCGCAACCATCAGCCTATCGCGCTTGATCTGAGTGCCTTCCTCGACGAACTGCACTCGGCGGCCCTCACCGGCGACTGCCAGAAAACGATCGCACTGCTGCAACAGGCGGTCGCTGAATATGAACCGAGCGCGGCACTCGCTGGCGCTCTCGCAATTTCGCAATCGGCGTAAATCGGAACGAAAGAAGTTCAGCTGGATCGCAGGACACGGCCGGGTGCGGTCGCGATTCACCCCCTGGGACGTTTCCTCCGAATCTCAGCGAAGGTTGGCCGTCGTGAGGCTCACCTGATCCATCCAAAACGTTCCAGCGATTTGATTGTCGAATTTCCGGCTTGGCGAACGCGCGACCACAATCATCAATAGCCGCGTGTCCGGCCCGGTGCGGAAGCGGAGGCTCGACTGGCTCCAGCCGGTCGTTCCCAATATGCCCTCGGTGGAAAGCGAAAGATTCCCGCGGGAATAGGCGTCCACAATTTCGATTCGCGGGCCGCGATCGGATGTAAGACCCATTCCGCGCCGGTACGCGTGGAATTGATACTCGGTGTTGGCCTGGACGAGGACGTATTGATAGACATGGCTGTAGTCAAGGTTCTGCCGGCCATCGAAGTGGATGGCAAGCGAAGCGGCTCCATCGAAAAACGTTTGGCGGTCAAGCTCGACGTGAGCGCCTTCCCTCGCCACCACTCTCCAGTCTAAGCCTCCATTTAAGATTTCCTGCTCGAAGCTTCCGTTCGTCACCAGGTTTTCGTCGCCCGCTGAGAGATGGATTCGCGCGGGGTTGCGTTCCGCCAGCGCAGTCCACGCAGCAGCCAACTCATCCACGCGGCGGTTCACGATCAAATCGTCGAGATAGCGGAACGCTTCCGCGGGCTCGAAGGCAATTGAGGTGGCCAGGATTTGCGCCCAAGCGTGCGCTGCGTCGTCGAGCCGCTTCGTATCGAGGAGAAACGAGAGATACTCGAACAGGATTTCTTTCTCCGGTGGAATCACTTGCGCAAGGATTTCGTCGCCCGGGACCGCAGCTCGAAAGGCTAAATCGAAGGCTGCTTCGCGCATGCCAGGCTCCGTGGTGACCGTCTTGCGCAGCGCGCGCAGGGCTTCCGGGAGACGCCCCGCGCGCAATTCGAAATTGGCAACCCTCCAATTGATTTCCGGTGAGTTGGGAAACGACTGCAGTGCCCGGCCGTAGGCGCGCTTCGCGTCCTCGAGCTTTCCGTCCAATTCGTAGGCGCTGCCAAGCTCCACCCAGTATTCCGATTCCGCGGGAGCAAGCCGCGTGACTTTCTCGTACAAACGGAGAATCTGTGTGCGGTCGTCCGCCGTAAACGAAACCTGAATCGCGCGCGCCAGCGCATTCAAGTAGTGGGGATTTTGAGGCTCCCACGCCGCCGATCTCTTAACCCCTTCGAATGTGCCGCGGCCAAAATACCAGGCTGCGATTCCTTGTCTCGCCGCTGCAAGCATGCAATACAGCAAGCTGAGCACCAGGGCCAGCCGCCACGCCCATGCGCGCCAGCCTCTTCTCGCTGCAGTGGTTTTCGAACGCGGTGAGGAGAGGCCCACGTGTCCAGAACTCTGCACGCAGGCAGCCACAGCCAGTCCGCCGCGCATTCATGTAACTATCTGAAAACACACAGACTAACCACGCGCCGCGGCGCTCCACTTGATTCAATTCCCTATTTGAACCTGAAGGAATGGATCTGCCAGATACCCAGCAAGAAGAGGAACAAGGCAAAAACCCGGCGCATCCGGACCGGGCTGAGCGACTGAGCGAGTTTGCTCCCCAGCCAGCCGCCGAAAAAGAGTCCGGGCATGACGAGGAGCCCATACTTCAAATTTACTTGGTGCGCCTTGTAGTATTCCAGAAAGGCGAGCAAGCCGGTCGGTGGCACAAGTGCGACCAGGCTGGTTCCTTGCGCCTCGTGCTGTTCGAAATGGAAGAGCATGACAAGCAGAGGAATCAGCAGTACGCCGCCGGCGACGCCGAAAAGCCCGCTGGCTACGCCCGCAACCAAGGCAACAAAGAAAATCGCCCAGAGCCTTGCGTTGCCCTCATGCATCCACGTTACTCGCCGGTTGCGTCTTGTTTGTCTGGCGCCACAGCATCACCGCCGAAAAGATCAGGAAGATTCCGAATTCCACTCCGAGGTGCCGCGATGACGTCTGAATCGCCAGCACGCTTCCGAAGTAGCCTCCAATCAGAAAGCCGCCGGCGCAGACGAGGCCGGCGCGCAGATTTACGTTGCCCTCTTTCCAGTAATGATAAAGTCCGCCCAATCCCAGCGGAGGCAGAAGGAGGAACAAGGAAGTGCCTTGGGCCATGTGCTGGCTCATTCCGAGCAAGTGAACAAAGGCGGGCACCAGCACAATCCCTCCGCCGACGCCCATCAGACCGGCCACGACGCCAACGGCGAGGCCCAGGAGCACGATGAGGAAAATCTCGAGCACTCTCTCTCCCTCCGCGAGATTCGCGACCCAGCGCCATCTTGGCGCAAAACCACTGTCTGGGCAACTCGATTTGCGATTCCTCTATTTGCATTTCTCGCACCCTGTGCCTTTCCCGCCTTTGTGGCAAACCGGATTCTTGCTATAGTCGGGCGAATTCATGGGCCGTTGGGCTCGAGACTCTGAGAGGGGTGACAAGAGGATGGCCGCGGATCGGAAACCGGAGTTTTTCGCAAGCAAGGAAGCGAAAATCGGAATTATCGGCCTCGGATATGTGGGCTTGCCGCTGGCGCTGCGCTTTGCGGAAACGGGGCATCAGGTCATCGGGTTTGACACCGATCCGTCGAAGGTAGAGAAACTAAACGCCGGCAAGTCCTACATCGAGCACATCAAGGCCGACCGGATCCAGGAACACGTGAAGGGCAAGAAGTTCAGCGCCACCTCGGACTTCAAGCGCCTGCGCGAAGTGGATGCGGTGCTGATTTGCGTGCCGACTCCGCTCGATGAACGGCGTGAGCCGGACTTGAGCTACGTCGAACAGACGGCCCACTCGATCGGTCCCAACCTCCAGCGCAACCAGTTGATCGTGCTCGAGAGCACCACCTATCCGGGCACCACCGAGGAGTTGGTGCAGCCCATTCTCGAGAAGGCAAGCGGGCTGCGCTGCCCAGTCGCTCACGGGCCGGAAGCGGAGAACGTCAAGACCGACTACTATCTGGCCTTCTCTCCGGAACGCGAAGATCCAGGCAACAAACAGTTCGGACTGGCGCAGATTCCGAAGGTAGTAGGCGGCACGAATCCGCCGAGCGGCCGGGCCGCCGCGGGGTTGTACGGCCAAATCGTCTCGAAAGTTGTCCCAGTCTCCTCGACGCGCGCGGCCGAAATGGTGAAGCTGCTCGAAAATATTTTCCGCTGCGTGAACATCGCCCTGGTGAACGAGCTGAAGCTGCTCGGCCTGCGGATGGGGCTCGACATCTGGGAAGTGATCGACAGCGCGGCGACGAAGCCGTTCGGCTTCATGCCGTTTTATCCCGGCCCCGGACTCGGCGGGCATTGCATTCCGGTGGACCCGTACTACCTTTCCTGGAAGGCGCGCGAATTCGATTTCGCCACTCGGTTCATCGAATTGGCCGGCGAGATCAATACGTCCATGCCCTATGAAGTGGTGCGCTCCCTGACCTCGGCGCTCAACGAGCGCGAACGCAGCCTCAAGGGCTCGCGGATTTTGCTGCTCGGCGTGGCGTACAAGAGAGACGTGGACGACCTGCGCGAATCGCCTTCGCTCAAGCTGATGCAGTTGCTGTTCGAAGGTGGCGCGAAACTCGATTACAACGATCCGTATTTCCCGAAGCTGCACAAGATGCGCCACTACGACTATTCGAACATGCGCTCGGTCGAGCTGACGCCGAAGTCGCTCAATTCCTACGACTGCGTGCTGATTGCGACCGACCACACCGCCTACGATTACGAATCCATCGTGGAGCACGCGAAGCTGGTGGTGGATACCCGCAACGCCACACGGCGGATCGTAAAGCATCGCGACAAGATCGTACTCTGCTGAGCCCTCCCGATGGGCAACCACGACGAACAAATCCGCGCGCAACTCCGCGAGAGTTGCCGCGTCAAGGAGAGCTTCTCCCAGGAATTGGTGGCCCGCATCGCACGCTTCGCCGAAGCGGCGGCGGCGGCGATGGCCCGCGGGCACAAGATCGCCTTCTTCGGCAACGGCGGCAGCGCGGCCGACGCGCAGCACCTGGCGGCGGAGCTCGTCGTTCGCCTGCATCGCGACCGGCCCGGGCTTCCCGCGCTCGCGCTGACTACCAACACTTCGATCCTGACCGCCACCGGCAATGATTACGGCTACGAAGCCTTGTTCGCGCGGCAAGTGGAAAGCCTCGTCTCAAAAGGCGACGTCCTGGTGGCGCTTTCGACGAGCGGCAACAGCCCGAACATGGTGCGCGGCGTCGAAGCCGGCCGCAAGCGCGATGCGTTCCTGGTGGCCATGACCGGAGAAACCGGAGGCGCGCTCGCCGGCAAAGTGGACTTGCTGGTGAACGTACCCTCGCGCGACTCGCAACGCATTCAGGAAGCGCACATCACGATCGGCCACATTGTGTGTTCGCTGGTCGAGGAAATTTGTTATCCGCAACCGGGTGCGTGAGCCGCAAGCGCGGCCCGCGGGCATTCCGGCTGTTAACTGAATCACACTTGCGCCGATTGGCGGATTGCCTCTTGCCGTCCGTGAAGCTATCGTAAGCGAGCAATGCCTCAAAAAACTTCGCCTGCCAATTGGATCGCCGATAGAGGCCGGCGCCGCAGTTTGCGCGTATTGCTGTCGGTTCCGGTATCCGTCCGCGGTTTGGACGTGAATCGAAAAAACTTCCAGGAAGAAACGAAGACTCTCGTCGTCAACGCTCATGGCGCGCTGATCCTGATCGCCAGCCAACTCAAGGCTGGTCAAACGATCACAGTCACCAACCTGGCGACAAAGGCGATACTCGATTGCCGGGTCGTTTACCACGGTCAGGCGCAGGGCGGCAGGACGCAGGTCGGCATCGAATTCCTACAGCCCTCGCCATCTTTTTGGCAGGTGAATTTCCCGCCTGAAGACTGGAAATCCGTTTCAGAATAGACGGCAGGGAAAAGCCGAGGCCCATTTCACCCCTGCGCTAGTTTCCCCGTGCCGATTCGCGTGGGCCGGGCGAATCTATTGTTGCGCCCTGGTCAATTCCACGCGCAGCGAGCCAAAGGGAAGTTCGGCTTGCATCGCTACCGGCGTGCGGTAGGAATCCTGTGCCAGCCAGACTGTGAAATGAGTTTGCGGCACTTCGCGTCCCCCCTCGAACAGACGAATGTCTGTTTTCGAGGCCGAAAATGTGCCCGCCGGGACGGCGACCTGCTCGCGAGGGGCCGTAAGTCGCGCGCTCAGTTCATAGAGTTTCTTGCCGTCGTAAACGGGAACGCGAAATTCCTGAGTCATCGTCCAGTCCACAACTCGCAAGGAGTAGACCGCGCCGGCCGGGTCGCGTGTGCCTGGTGCCACGACGACGCTGGGAGTATTCGTGCGCGCCGGCACTCCTTGCGCCAGCAGCCGGATAATCGACTCCTGCTTCCTGCCCATCTCGTCCAAATACATCTCATACTGATGGCTCTCGAGCGTCCCCGTATCCGTGTAGGAATCGAATTGATCATCAATCGCGAACATCGCCCGCAGAGGATTCACCGTATGCAGGGCCGCCCGGAGATGCCAGGTATCCCAGCCGGAAAGTGTTCGCCGCTCGGCGACAGCCAACTGCACCGTCGCGGCGCTCGTGAAACCGGCCCAGCTCACGCGATAGTCGAGCTTCTCACCGATCCGGAAGGGAGGCGGGGCCTTTCGAGCGGCAGGGAGCGAGTCCGTTTTGGGCGTTGCATGGGGCTTAGGTTTGGTTTGCTGGTCCGGCGCAGCCGGTGCGCGGGCGGGAATCGCCACTGCAGAATAGAGCAGCACCGCGAAGAGCACGGATCCAGCCACGCCATGAGGAGCGGAGGACTTCATGTTCATCCATTCGAAACGGCCCATTCCCGGACCGTTGCTCCGATGGGAATTCGCGAGCTTTCCATCCTTGCGCCGCCTTTTCCGGGCGGGCTATAGTCAAGCGTACTCGAAAAATGAGGACGCGGGCCACGGCTTCCCGCAGCGAGTTGCGATTCGGGAGAGTCCCGCTGCGCTGCCATCCTTCGAAGGAGGAATTCTGAGATGCGGTATGTCGTGACGGGCGGCGCTGGTTTCATTGGCTCGAACATCGTGGATGAGCTTGTGCGGCGCGGCCACTCCGTGGTCGTCCTCGATGATTTGTCGGCGGGCAAGGAGGACAATCTCGCGGCCTCCCGGGCGAAAATTACGTTTGTGCGCGGAAGCATCGGCGACCTCGAGGCGGTGCAAAAGGCCTGCCAGGAAGCCGATTACGTCATTCACCTCGCCGCGCGGACTTCGGTGCCGCGCTCGGTGAAGGATCCGCTCGAAACGAACCGCATCAATGTGGACGGCACGCTCAACGTGCTGGTGGCGGCGCGTGATTGCAAGGTGAAGCGCGTCGTCTTCGCCGCCTCGTCCTCCGCCTACGGCGAGACGCCGACGCTTCCGAAAATCGAATCCATGCCGCCCTCGCCGATTTCCCCGTACGGCGTATCCAAGCTGGTCGGCGAAATGTATATGCAGGTTTTCGGCCGCGTCTACGGCCTCGAAAATGTTTCGCTGCGCTATTTCAACGTGTTCGGTCCGCGCCAGGATCCTACTTCGCAATATTCCGGCGTTCTATCGCGGTTCATGCTGGCGATGCTCGACGGCGCGGCCCCCGTAGTCTTCGGCGACGGCGAACAGTCGCGCGACTTCACCTACATCGACAACGTGGCGGACGCCACGCTGCGCGCCTGCGAGGCGCCCGGCGCTTCCGGCAAGGTGTTCAACGTGGGCACGGCGGCCCGGATTACGCTGAACCAAACACTCAAGCTGCTCGAAAACATTTCGGGCAAACCGATTCACGCCAAGTACGACCCGCCGCGTGCCGGCGACATTCTCCACTCTCAGGCCGACATCAGCCTCGGCGAAAGCGTGCTGGGCTACAAGCCCAGCGTCAATTTTGAGGAAGGCTTGAAGCGCACGTGGGAGTGGTACAAGAAGGCTTTCGCCAAAGCCAGCGTCTGAAGAGGCGATCGAAATAAGGTTAGCCTCGTTCCCATCCAGTCGGAAAGCGTAACGCCTGTCGGCTCGCGTCAGCGGGATGCGGCCTTGCCGGCAGCGGCACTCCTATATCAGCGCGCCGGACGGTCCGCCGCATCGCCCAGAAACGCCGGCAATTCGGTGAGGCTGTCCACCATGACGTCCGGTGGAAACTCGTGCAGGCGCTCGCTGCCGAGTCCGTAGCTGACTCCGCAAACCCACGTGCCGGCGTTGCGCGCCGTCCGCACATCCACTTCGGAATCGCCGACCATCATCGCTTCGCTCGGCGCGGCTTCCAGATCGCGCAGCAAGACTTCCACGCCGATCGGGTCGGGCTTCTTTCGCTCGAAACTGTTCCCGCCATAAACGTAGCGGAAATAGCGCGCCAGGCCGAGGCCCTCGAGGATGGCCTCGCTGAAGCGCACCGGCTTGTTCGTCAGCACCGACATCTCGCGTCCCGCGAGCTGTTCGAGTCCTTCGCACACGCCGGGATACGTCACCGTGTTGTCGAGCATGTGCGCGCGGTAGTAACCGAGAAAAAATTTCAGAGCTTCTTGCACGTCTTGTTCGCTCGAACTCTCTCCGAGTGCCAGACGGACCAGCATCGGCGCGCCGTTGCCGACGTAGCTATAAATGCGTTCGTGCTCGAGTGGCGGCAGACCGCCATTCTCGCGTGTCGCATTCACCGCCAGCGCGAGATCCAGCTTCGAATCGATCAGCGTTCCGTCCAAATCAAAAATCAGGACGCGCACGCCGGCAAATCGTTTCGAGCCAGTGTCCATAGGAGTCGGATACGAAGTGTGAATCTT
This sequence comes from Terriglobia bacterium, assembly GCA_041496565.1. Lineage (GTDB taxonomy): Bacteria > Acidobacteriota > Terriglobia > Acidiferrales > UBA7541 > JBGPTK01. Next base: position 10,084 of record JBGQEW010000082.1, read on the forward strand.
CCGATTGTAGGGTGTCGGCTGAAAAAATCGCGAGCGATTTTTCCGCCTCGATGGATAGCACCCGATTGACCGGCATTCCGGCTGGGAATCTCCCCGGCCCGCCGCACCTCACGCTGAAGGATATCCTGCGAACCCGCCTCGTCGGGTCTCCGGATGACAGTGCTGAGAATGGGTCGGCGTTGGCTCCTTCACGCCAGGCTGTTAGAATGTTTTGCTTTCGCGCGATTTTCCAATCGAGGACACGATGGCTGAGATTTTTCCGTTCACGGCATACCGCTACAACTCCCAACGCGTGGCGCTCGAAGACGTGCTGACGCAGCCCTACGACAAGATCACGCCGGAGATGCAGGAGCGGTATTACGCCGCGAGCTCCGGCAATTTGGTCGCGGTGGAAAAGGGCAAGTCGTTTCCGGACGACACTTCGGAAAATAACGTCTACACGCGCGCAGCGCAAAAGCTCGAGGAATGGATCGGCCAGGGCATTCTGCTGCGCGACGCTTCGCCTTCCCTCTACGTCTATTCGCAGGAATTTCTTCTGCCGGAGACGCACGCACGCCGCCTCCGGCAGGGATTCATTGCCTTGGGGCGGGTGGTAGATTATTCCGACGGAGTCGTCTTCCGCCACGAGCACACGCTGGTGGCGCCGAAGGCGGATCGTCTGGAACTGCTGCGGCGCACCCGAACGCAAACCGGGCAGCTCTTCATGCTGTACGACGATCCGGCCGGGCGCGTCGACAACCTGATGGCTCACGTCGCGCGCAGCTCCGCGCCGATCGAATTGCGCGATGAATACGAGGTCGTCCACCGTCTCTGGCCGGTTTCGGCCCCGGAAACGGTGGGGAAATTCGTCGCGGCGATGGCGGACAAGAAACTCATCATTGCCGACGGCCACCATCGCTACGAAAC
>JBGQEW010000083.1:0-10986 GCA_041496565.1 Terriglobia bacterium
CCCTTGTAACCACAGCGTCTTCGATCTCTCGCGTTACGGCAACGGCCCGAACGGGCTCGTGCGCGGTGACGTTGTCGAGGGCCCTGCCATCCGCCCTCCCCTCGCCATCGAAGTTCGCGTAGAGGGACACCGGATTCGGGCGACCCGCATCGAATAAACTTTCAGGAAAATTGAAGCGGAATCGAGCAGAGATGCCGCGGCACGTTCAGGCCTCAGCTTCGCAGCGCCGCACTTCTTCATCCATCTTTCCGGTCAGGACCAACGCCACCATCTTCTGGTCTGCCGCCCAAGACCAGAACGGATGGCCGAAGGTGGCCGGGCGGTTGTGCTCTACAAAGAAATGTGAAAACCACGCGAGCGCATAGGGAATCACTAACGCGGCGAGTACCAGCCACGGTTTCCGCAGAATAATCGCCGCGGCCAGCAATACCCAACCCAACAGCGTCCCCGCAAGATGAAACCGGCGTGTCAGCGGCTGGCGATGAGCCAGCACGTAGTGGGGCCAGAATTCTTGAAATGTTTTCGGGAGGAGCACCATCGCCAATCCTACGAAGGCCGATTCTACCTTATCGGTCGGGCCGGCGGTGAATCCGCAAAAAACCGGAGCCGCTGCTCGTCCTCCCAGCGAAGGTCGAGCCAGCGGCCCCGGAGTAGGAAACCAGCGATGACTTAGTTGGTGAGTTTTTCCACTCGGCCCGCGACGATCACCGGATTCCCGGTTGAATGATCCAGCAGCACCAATCCCACGATGCGCAACGGAATCGCCTGTGTTCCGCTGAGAGCGGACAGGCCGCCGAGATTGGTGAATCGAGTGAAGTTGGACGTGATCACCTTCACTTGGCCTCCGAACAAGACCCCGGCGAGCGCATCGTCGTTGAGCGTGAAGTTGCCGTTGTTGCCGCTCTGGATATTCGTGCTGCCGACGGCCCACGTGCCTTCCTGCCCTTGCCAATTCAGCACGACCCGTCTCACCGTTGGGACCGGCGGGTTCGTGGTGGTGTTGAGCGGACCGCCCACGGTCAGATGCTGTCCGGCCACCAGGCTGCTGTTGTTGAACAGCAACTGAGTGACCGGCAGATGTAGGTAACGGATGCGGTACAGTTCGGTGTTATTCAAATTCAGCGTGCTGATCTGCCCCAGCGGCACACCGGACAGGTCCGGCAGTTCGGAGCGTACAAGCACGTCAATCGAGGTTGCCGGTCCAGTGCTCGGATTCACGTAGGTCGTCAGTCCGCCGAGAACAAAGTGGTCCTTCGACACGATTTGCACTTCGTCGGCCACCAGGGCGAGCGTCACCCGGTCGAGGCTGCCGGAAACCTCGACGATCGTGTTTGTATCGAGGTCGTTGAGAGTCATGCCGTCTTCGAAATCGGTCTGGTTGTTGGTCACCACGGTGAACTGCCGTCCGTGCGGTCCTTGCACGACGAACGTCCCGCCGCTCGGATTTACGCTGACGACGCCGGCGCGGAAATCGTCAATCACCGCGTCGGGCGCGTCGGGAGAAATCGCCTTAATGGCGATCACCGGATTCACGTTGCCGTCGATCTGCCCGCCTGAAGTCTCGAGCGAAGCCTTCAAGCGAAAATCAATCTTGAGGCCGAACACGTCGTTCTGGTTCACGATGAGAGGCTGCGGAAAGGTGACGTTGACCGTGGATTGCAGCAGGGTGCCATTGATCGTGGAAAGAGTCGGCTTCTGCCCCGCTTGCACGTTCAGGTAGCCGATCACGGGAGAGGAAAGCGTCAACTGCGCGCCCGTGTACGTCCCCGCCTGCACCGCGTTCAAATCCAGCAGCGCGTTCAGGCCATTGAGACGCGAGAACTCGACCGTTTGCGGCGCCGTGAGCACGCTCACCGACGTACTGCCGTTCGTCAGGGCCAAGCCCGTAATTAACACCTGAAACGAAACCACGCTGGGCAGAGGAGCATCCGTGCCGAGCACAAAGATGGTGCCGGTGGGCTGTGAAGAACCCGCGCCGCCGGAGGATGTCGGACTGCCGCCACAGGCGCTCAGAGCGCCGGCGAGCAGCACCGCGAAAATCGTGCGAAGACACTTCCCATTCCGCATGGTGGATCTCCTTAGCAAGTCCTAGAATTGCGTTCAGAGGGCAATGAAGTCTGACTCACCCCTCTTCCTGCTCAAACACGACCCCTGGGGAAAAGTTGCGGCCGGGTCGCGCATGGGTGCGGAAGTACCACCCTACCGGATGGAGACAGCCTTAGGCCGCCTAGCGGCATCGTAGTAGACTGATGAAGCCAGCCCACCGAATCGGCCCATGCGCGCTTTGAATTCTTGCGCCCGGGCTCGGAAGCGAGACGAAGGAGAAGCTATGCGCAGATCGACGACTCTATTGCTGGTCATGGTTCTGGGCTTGACGTTTGTCGCGGCGTGCTCCACGGCGCCCAATGACACCGCCATCGCCACTGACATCAAAGCCAAGATGTATTCCGACCCGCAGCTCAAAGATTCGAATCTCCAGGTGACCGTGACGAAGGGGCAAGTAACTCTCACGGGAACCGTGCCCACTGACGCGGCGCGCTTTGACGCGTACAAGCTGGCTACCGATGCCATGGGCGTCACGAAAGTCAACGACCAGATGACCGTGGAAGTCGCGCAGGCGATTCCGGCCATTCCCGCGCCCGAACAGCAGCCCGCTCCCGCGCGCGAACCGGTGCGCAAGAGACAATCGGTGAAGCACTCCGCGCCGCCGGCCTACCCGGAATCTCCGGCTCCGGCGCCGGCTCCTCCCGCTTCGATGTCTGCGCCTGAGGCGGCTCATCCCGCTTCGCCGCCGCCACCTCCTCCTCCGCAGCCAAAGACCGCGGAAATCCCCGCCGGAAGCACTGTCTCCATTCGGATGATTGACAGCGTGGATTCTGCCGTGAATCACAGCGGTGAAGTTTTCCACGCCTCGCTCGACGCGCCGCTCGTCGTGAATGACGAAGTGATCGTTCCGAAGGGCGCAAGCGTTTACGTCCGGCTCGTCAATGCCGCGTCCGCCGGCCACATGACCGGAAAGAGCGAATTGCGCATGGAACTCGTTAAGCTCGATTTCCAGGGCAAGTCCTACCCGCTCGTGAGCAGCACCTATGAACTCGCCGGCTCCTCACGCGGCAAGCGCACGGCCGCCACGGTTGGCGGCGGCGCAGCGTTGGGCGCATTGATCGGCGCGATTGCCGGCGGTGGAAAAGGCGCAGCCATCGGCGCCGGCGTCGGCGCGGGAACCGGCGCTGTCTATCAGGGCGCCACTCGCGGCAAGCAGGTGCAAATCCCGTCGGAGACCAAGCTCGATTTCCGGCTCGAGCAGCCCATCACCATCACGTATATGCCGAAGACGCGAAGCTCCCGGCAAAACTGACCGGCCAAATTCGCTGGAAAGAATCGGAAAGCTGGAATCGGAGAGTTGCCGGTTCCAGCTTTTCTTTTTCGCGGCCCTTGCAAAGAATTACAACGGCCCTTGACTTCTCTTCCCTACGCAAGTAGAAACGCAAATTCACACTTCTTCGCGCCGCTGGAGGCCTGGATGAATCTGTCTCGCCGCACTCTGTTGAAGACGGGCGCCGTCGGCACGGCCGCGTCAGCGCTTGCTCCGCTCACCGGACTCGCGCGCGCTGTGACGAATCCGCAGGAGCAGCCGCCTCTGCCTCCGGCATTCGAGAAGCTGAAGCCCATTCGCGATCGCGTGCGGCCCATCGCGGTGGAAGAGTTTCAGGGTCGTGTCGCGCACGCGCAGCAGTTGATGGGCGAAGCCAAGCCGCAATTCAACGCGCTCTACCTCATCTCCGGCAGTTCGCTCTACTACTATACTGGAATCCGCTGGGGCTTGAGCGAACGCCTGCTCGCCGTGCTCGTGCCGCGGACGGGCGATCCGCTGGTCGTCTGCCCCGGATTCGAAGAAGGCCGTTTGCGCGAACAACTGCGCTGGCCGATCGAGGTCCGCGTCTGGCAGGAGGATGAGAGCCCGTACGCGGTAGCCGCGCAATGGCTCGCCGAGAAGAAAATCCGCTCGGGCGCGGTGGGCGTCGAGGAAACGACGCGTTACATTTTTTTCGACGGTCTGCGAAGGGCGGCGCCTGCACTCGAATTCTCCAGCGCTGATCCCATCACGCACATTTGCCGCAGCGCCAAGACCGAGCACGAACTCGAGCTGATGCGGTTGGCCTGCGCCGCGACGTTCGACGTGTTCCGCGCTGTCTTCGCCTCGCTCCGCGAAGGGATGACGCAATACGATGTCAGCGGCCTCGTCTCGGCCGGATTCGAGCGCATGGGGCTGCACGGCGACGCTCTCGTGCTCTTCGGCCAGTGGGCCGCGCTGCCGCACGGCACGCGCCAGCCGCAAAAACTCCAGGAAGGGGAAATCGTGCTGATCGATGGCGGCACATCCGTCGAAGGATACCAGTCCGACGTCACGCGTTGCTCTCTGCTCGGCAAGCCTTCCGAAAAATTGCGGCGCAGCTTCGACATTCTTCGAAATTCCCAGGATGCGGCGCTCGCCGCCGCCACGGCCGGCCATGAGAGCGGCTCGGTGGACGATGAGGCGCGCAAAGTCGTTACCTCCGCTGGCTTCGGGCCGGACTACAAGTTCTTCACGCACCGACTCGGCCACGGGATCGGACTCGATGGTCACGAGTGGCCGTACCTCGTCCGCGGCAGCAAGACGATCCTCAAACCGGGGATGACGTTTTCGAATGAGCCGGGAATCTACGTCCGCGGCGATTACGGTCTGCGGCTCGAGGACGACATGGTGGTCGCCGAGAACGGAGCCGCACATTTGTTGACGCCGGGATTCAGCCCTTCGCTCGAAAATCCGGTGGGATAGAACTGCGCGAGCCTGCCATTAGCGTTCCTTTGGTGACTGCCGCGAAATCTCGGCACAAAATTCAACAACGCGCGCCTCGCCCCAGAAGCGCTCGTCGCCGCCTTCTCGCCCGAGGAAGGCGCAGTGGCCGCCGTGGCGGGGCGCCATCAGCGTGATGTTCGGATTCGTTTGCAGGGCCGGCTCGAGAAACGGCGAATACGGAATCATGGGGTCGTCCTGCGCGGTGATGATGAGTGTGGGGACGCGAATCGTGCCGATCACGCGGATTGCGCTCGCGCGCGCGTAGTAATCCGCCGCGTCGCGAAAGCCGCAGAACCGCGCTGTAATGGCATCATCAAATTCCCTTACGCTGCTCACCCGGCCCAGGCCGTTCAGCGGGTAGCGGTCCGGAAATAGTTTCGCCTTCCGGCGCATGCGCTGCTTCAACTTCTTGACGAAGTGCCGCTCGTAAATCCAATTCTGTGGCCGGCCCAGGGCGCGAGCGCAGCCGGCCAGGTCGAGCGCAGGCGAAATCGCGGCCACCCCGCGAAGCTCGGCGGGGGCCGCGTCGCCCAGCTCACCGGCCATCTTCAGCAGCAGGTTTCCACCCATGGAAAATCCGGCAGCAAAAATTTCGGGCAGACGGTCACGCTCGATCAGCTCCTCCACCACGGCGCGGTAATCGCCGCTCAAGCCGGAATTGTAGAGCGAAGGAGTCAGGTGTTCCGTGCCGCCGCAATTCCGCTGGTTCATGCGCAGGACGTTGAAGCCCTGCTTGTACGCCTTATCCGCGGTTCCCAGCAGGTAGCCGGAATCGCTCGAGCCTTCGAGACCGTGGACCAGCACCAGCGTCGGATTTCGCCGCGGCTCCGCCTGCCAATGGCAGTGCGCCAGCAGGCGCGTGCCCGGCTCGACTTCGAAGAGCCGTTCGGACGCGCAAGAGAGCCGCGGGTAACGCCGCTGCCAGAATGACGAAGCGATCGTCATCAGGTGAGGATTGCGCAGCAGCGGATGGGGGTCGAATTCCTTCACGGAGTTCAATCTACGATACCCGCGCGGCGTCTGCAAACTCCCGGGGCCGTGCCCCGCCGCCGCAGCAACGTCTCTGCGAGATCTTCGGCTGCACGACACCCTGGGCTTGACCACGCTCGAAAGGGTGAATAGAATGCTTCTTTCACGCAATGATTGTCTTCGACGACAAAAAGAATCGTGAGCAGCCCGCTACGGCGGGCTGCGGCGTTTATGGGCTGTTTTTTCTCAGCGGGGACAATCGAGCTATTTCTAGCATGCGGGAGACGCAATGATAGACGGAGCAATCCCCGAAGGGCTGACCTTCGACGATGTTCTCTTGTTGCCGGGAAAATCGTCGGTGATCCCGGCGGATGTGGACACGCGCACCTGCCTGACGCGCAAGATCCCTCTGAATATTCCCGTCGTCGCGGCGGCGATGGACACCGTCACCGATTCGCGCCTGGCGATTGCGATTGCGCGCCAGGGCGGCATCGGGTTCATCCACCGGAACATGTCGGTCGAGCGGCAAGCGGAAGAAGTGGACAAAGTCAAACGCTCGGAAAGCGGGATGATCGTGGACCCGGTGACGATTTCACCGGAGATCACGGTGGCCCAGGCCCTCGAGATCATGCTGAAGTACAAAGTCTCGGGACTGCCGGTGACCCGCGGCCCGCGCCTGGTGGGCATTCTGACGAATCGCGATTTGCGCTTCGAGCGGAATCTCGACCAGCCCGTGAATCAAATCATGACGAAGGAAAACTTGGTCACCGTGCCCGTGGGAACGACGCTCGAGCAAGCGGAAAAACTTCTGCAAAAGCACCGCATCGAAAAACTGCTGGTGGTGGACAGTGAATACAACCTTAAGGGCCTCATCACCGTAAAGGACATTCAGAAAAAACTCGAATACCCGCGCGCGGCGAAGGACGATCAGGGCCGCCTGCGTGTGGGCGCTGCGATTGGGGCGACCGGAGACTTCCTTGAACGCGCTGCCGAACTGGCCAACGCGAAAGTGGACGTGATCGCCATTGACACGGCGCACGGCCACTCCGAACGCGTGATGGAAGCCATCCGCGCGGTAAAGAAACGCCTTCCCGGAATTCAACTCACCGCCGGAAACGTCGCCACCTATGAAGGCGCGCGCGACTTGATCGCGCTCGGCATCGACGGCCTGAAGGTGGGCATCGGCCCGGGTTCCATTTGCACCACGCGCGTCGTGACGGGCGTTGGCGTGCCGCAAATCACCGCCATCATGGAAGCAGCGCGGGCCGCGCTGGGCACTGGCGTGCCGGTGATCGCCGACGGCGGGATCAAGTTTTCCGGCGACATCTCGAAAGCGATTGCGGCCGGCGCGTCCACAGTGATGATCGGCGGACTCTTCGCCGGCACCGAGGAATCGCCCGGCGAAACGATTCTCTACCAAGGCCGCACATTCAAGTCGTATCGCGGAATGGGCTCGATTGGCGCGATGGAAGCCGGGTCAGCGGACCGGTACGCCCAGGAAGGCATCGAGCGCTCCAAGACCGTCCCCGAGGGCATCGAGGGACAGGTATCGTATAAAGGGCCGCTGGGCGGATTGGTCGAACAGCTCGTGGGCGGCCTGCGCAGCGGCATGGGCTACTGCGGCGTGGCAAACATCCGCGAATTGCAGGAGCGCGCGCGCTTTGTTCGCATCACCTCGGCCGGGCTTCGCGAAAGCCACGTCCACGACGTCATCATTACGCGAGAAGCCCCCAACTACCAGCGCGAATGATGCCACTCCGCAAAAATATTTCTTCCCGGACAATCGCGCGCGCCGGGCGGCGCCGCTAAGATGCGCTGGCTGCGCCATGCCTGGCCCGTTATTCTATGGGCCGCTGCGATCTGGATTTTCTCAACCGACTGGTTTTCCGAAGCGCATACCTCTCATTTCATAGTCCCTTTTCTGCATTGGATGCTTCCACGCGCTTCGGAAGATACCATCGAAATCATTCACTTGCTGATTCGCAAGTCCGCACACATCACCGAGTATTTTGTTTTCAGCTTGCTGACCCTCGAGGCCATTCGGGGCGACCGGCGAGGTTGGAATTGGAGATGGGGGATCACCGCGATCGTCATTGCGGCCGTGTACGCGGCAACAGACGAATTTCACCAGGAATTTGTGCCCACCCGGGGGCCCTCGGTGATTGATGCAATGATAGACACCCTCGGCGCGGCCATCGCACAGTTCGCAATGGCGTGGTGGACGCTTCGACGCAACCGGCGAAGTGCCGGGAATCCGGCTCTCACACCGGCTCGCCGGCCGATGAAAGATCGCGGCGCCGCCTCAACGCCGTAGTCAGCTGTAGAACAAGTTCGTCTCATCGCGCCAGGGATGGCGGATGGCCGCGGGAAAAAGAAAAAGCCCGCCGGATTTCTCCCGCGGGCTTTCCCCATCGCAAGTTTTGCTTGCCGCTACTTTTTGGCCTCGGGTCCTTTTGCAGCCTCTTCGGGCTTTTCCTTCTTGGCTTTCTTTTCCTTCTTCTTCAGCTCCGACCCGATGAGCTCGAGGATGGCGAGTTCGGCGCCGTCGCCGATGCGCCAGCCGGTATGAATGATGCGGGTGTAGCCGCCGGGACGATCCGCGAACCGCGGAGCGAGGTCGGCGAAGAGTTTCTTCGTGGCTTCCTTCGTCTGCAGGAACGAAGCGGCCTGGCGCCGTGCGTGGAGTGAGTCGCGCTTGCCCAGCGTGATCATGCGCTCGACGAGCGGCCGCGCCGCCTTCGCGCGCCGCAGCGTGGTGGTGATGCGCTCGCGCTCGATCACGTTCGTGACCAGGTTGCGCAGCGTCGCCCGGCGATGCGCCGGCTGGCGCCCGAGTTTAGACCCTGAAACAAGGTGTCGCATGTTCGGTTCTCCGCAGGCCTAGATCCCCGCAGTTTCCTCCGGAGGCGGCGGTGCCGTCTGGCTCGGGAGCGGCGGCCAGATGATCCGGCCGTGCTCATCGAACTTCATCCCCAGGCTCAAACCCATCTTCTGCAGGATTTCCTTGATTTCGTTGAGCGACTTGCGGCCGAAGTTCTTGGTCTTGAGCATCTCCGATTCGGTCTTCTGAACCAGCTCGCGGAGGCTCTGGATATTCGCGTTCTTGAGGCAATTGTAGGAGCGCACCGAAAGCTCGAGCTCTTCGACCGAGCGGTCAAGATGTTCTAGCCGCGGGTCGCTGTAATTCTCGGAAACCTCTTCCGGCAGGTCCGGCTGCTCTTCGAAGTTGATGAAGATGCTCATGTGATCCTTCACCAACTTCGAGGCGAGCCCAATGGCGTCCTGCGGCGTGATGGCGCCGTTGGTCCAGACTTCGAGCGACAGCTTTTCGTAGTCGGTCATCTGGCCGAGGCGCGCCGCTTCCACCGCGTAGTTCACTTTGCGCACGGGCGAATGGACCGAGTCGATCGGGATGTAGCCGATCGGAAGGTCCTCGTCGAAGTTGCGGTCGGCGGCGACGTAGCCGCGGCCGTTCTTCACGCGCATTTCGAGCTGGAGCTTCCCGCCCTCGCTGACCGTGGCGATGTAGATGCTCTTATCGAGCACGGCGATGTCGGCGTCCTCTTCGAGTTGCGCCGACGTGACGGTGCCGGGCGTCTCGACATTGATCGTGATCGTCTTCGCCTGATCGGAGTTGAGCTTCAGCGGCACTTGCTTCAGATTGAGGATGATGTCGGTGGCATCTTCCACAACGCCAGGAATGGGCGAAAATTCGTGCAGCACGCCCTCAATCCGGACGGCAGTGATGGCCGCGCCTTCAATCGAGCTGAGCAGGGACCGCCGGATCGCGTTCCCCACCGTCGTGCCCCACCCGCGCTCGAACGGCTGCGCGGAAAACTTGCCGAACTTGTCCGTCAGTGTCTCTAGCTCGGCTGCAAGTCGCTTCGGTTTCTGAAAGCCTTTCCACATGTTTGCCAATCCTCCCGGCCCGCTGCGAAATTTTCGAGGGGCCCCCTGCTGAGAAATCCGTATGCCCCCGGCTACTTCGAATAGAGCTCGACGATGAGCTGTTCGTTGAACGGGGGTGTTTGCACGTCTTCACGCTTGGGCAGTGCCACCACGCGCGATTTGAAATGTTCGCGATCGACGTCGAGCCAGGGCGCCTGCCCCTGGCTGCCCGCGAGGTTCCGCGCTTCGAGCACCATGGCGTTCTGGTGCATCTTTTCTTTCAGCGTGATTTCCTCGCCCACGTTGATCAGATAGTTGGGAATATTCACCTTCCGGCCGTTCACGCGAATGTGCCCGTGCAAAACGATCTGCCGCGCCTGAGAGCGCGAGCTGGCCAGGCCGCTGCGATAGACCGCATTATCGAGCCGCCGCTCGAGCATCACCATCAGGTTCGAGCCGGTGGGACCCTTGGCGCGCTCGGCGTTTTCGTAATACCGCCTGAATTGCCGCTCGAGCAAGCCGTAGGTGCGCTTCACCTTCTGTTTTTCGCGCAACTGCACGCCGTAGCCCACCATCTTCGCGCGGCGCGCCTGGCCGTGCTGTCCCGGAATAAAGTTGCGCTTCTCGATGGCGCATTTCTCGGTAAAACACCGCAGGCCCTTCAGGAAGAGCTTCATGCTTTCCCGGCGGCACAGGCGGCAAACTGCTTCACGATGTCTTGCCAATTCCCTTTCTCCTTTTTCGTACTTCTCGAAACGGTTTCGCGCTAAACGCGGCGGCGCTTCGGCGGCCGGCATCCGTTGTGCGGCACCGGCGTCACGTCCTTGATCGAATGAATGTGCAGGCCGGCCGAAGCCAGCGCGCGGATTGCCGATTCGCGTCCTGCCCCCGGCCCCTTGACCCGCACGTCAATCGTTTTCAGGCCGAACTGATCGCGCGCCACGCCCGCGGCGCTCATCGCCGCCTGCTGCGCGGCGTAGGGAGTGCCTTTGCGCGATCCCTTGAACCCCGCCGAACCGGCGGATGACCAGCTCAGAGCCCGCCCGTTCGGATCCGTGAGCGTGACAATCGTGTTGTTGAACGTGGCCTGAACATGCGCAATGCCATGCGGGACCACGCGCTTCTCGCGCTTCTTCCGGAATTCCTTTTTGCGCTTCGACGGCTTCGCCGGTTCCGGAGTGGCGGCGTCCTTCGGTTCCTTTGCCAAGTGCGTTCTTCTCCTTTGCGTTTCCTGCTGCGTTCCCTGGCGGCTATTTCTTGACCGCGACCTTCTTCTTGGCGGCGACGGC
>JBGQEW010000084.1:0-10827 GCA_041496565.1 Terriglobia bacterium
ACCGGGCGGGAAGAACGCGTCTGCTGGCACTCTGCTGGATTGGGTTTGTCATGTTGTTCTTCACTTTCTCGACCACGCAGGAGTATTACTCCATGCCAATCTATCCGGCGCTCGCGCTGCTGATCGGCGCCACGCTGTCGGCCGAAGCAGGCTGGCTGCGATGGGGCACGCGGGTGATCGCTCTGATTTCGACAATTGCCGCTGTCTCGATTGCCGCTATCCTGATCGCCGTGCGAAATCTGCCAACGCCGGGGGACATTGCGGCTGCTTTGAACTCGAATCCAAGACTCTATACGCTTTCCCTCGGCCACATGGCCGACCTTACGATTCACTCCTTCGCCTACCTGCGGACCCCGCTTGTACTCGCAGGGCTCGCATTCCTTGTGGGCGCAACTGCGCTCTGGAGATTTGCTGGCACTCGTGCGTATGTAGCCGCAGCGCTGATGATGGTCCTCTTTTTTCAAGCCGCTCGTTTGGCGCTGGTTGCATTTGATCCGTACCTCTCATCGCAGACGCTGGCCCAGGCGCTGGTGCAGGCTCCGAAGGGAGAATTGATCGTGGATGACCAGTATTACACTTTCTCCTCCATCTTCTTCTATGCGAACCGGCGCGCCCTCCTGTTCAATGGACGGGTGAACAATCTCGTCTACGGGTCCTATGCTCCCGGCGCGCCGCAGGTGTTCATCGACGACACCGAATTCCGGCGGTTGTGGAGCGCCCCGGAACGTTTCTACCTGGTTGTGGAAGGGCCGAAGCTCGCGCGGATCCGGGGGCTGGTAGGTGCGGGCGCGCTGCACGTAGTGAGGGAGAGCGGCGGAAAGTTCCTGCTATGCAATCAAGAACTCGCTCCCTTCAGTTCGATTGACGCGAATGGCCCTGGCAAGAATCAGCTCAATTGAACCCTTGGAAACATCATTCTTCGCCACAATCCAGCGCCCCCCCAAGAAATTGTGAGGCATCGCCCGGCAAACTTCCCGCGTCCAAAGGAGTGGCGTACGGCCGGATTGCGCACGCCGCACTGTGAGGCCTAGCCAGCGGCAAGATTTCGGGCGCGCGGGCGGTTGTATTTGCTATAGTTTTTCGCATCCAGCCCATGCTGTCAGACGCAGTGATTTCTTGGTGATGCTCGGGTGACGATTTGATTCGAAGCGAGACTTGGAAGCTGGCGATGGACGCGCTGCGCGCCAACAAGGTGCGCGCGATGCTGACCATGCTCGGCGTGATCATCGGCAGCGCCTGCATCGTCCTGGTCGTGACGGTGGCGCTCGCGGGAAAGCGTTACATCATCGGCCAGATCGAAGGAGTCGGAGCCAATATCGTTTACGCCGAACTGGTGCGCACCGGCGCGGCGCAGCCCGCCACACTCGCCGATGAAATCACGCTCGGCGATCTCGAAGCCGTGAAGCAGGGCACACCGAATGTCACGGAAGCCGCGGGCACCCGCGACATCCCCATGAGCGTCGTCGTGGATGGCGTCGAGCACCCAGTGAGTCTCGTGGGCGTCACCGAGGGATTCCAGCAGATCCGCAACCTGATGATCCTCCGCGGACGATTTTTCGATTCCGACGACATGGCAGCGCGCAGCAAAGTATGCCTGCTGACGCAGGACCTCGCCACGCTGGTTTTTCCCGCGGATAATCCGGTGGGCAAGCCGATCCGCGTCGGCGAGCTGAGCTTTACCGTCATCGGCGTTTTTCGCGAGCGCGTGGCCACGTTCGGTCAAACAGAGATCACTCGCGAGTCGGTGATCGTTCCATTTCCGCTCGTCAAGTATTACACCGGGAGCGAGTTTATCAATACACTCTACGCCCAGGCCGGCAGATCCGAGGATGTTCCCAAAGTCACGCGCGGAGTCGCGGAAGTCCTGCAGAGCCGCCACCGGCCGGACGCCGAATTCCGTGTGCAAAATCTGACGGCGATTCTCGAGACGGCCCACCGCATCTCGCTGGCGTTGACCATCGTTCTGTTGCTGATCGCCCTGATCGCCCTGGCGATCAGCGGAATCGGGATCATGAACATCATGCTCGTCACGGTGACGGAGCGCACGCGCGAGATCGGCATTCGCAAGGCGATCGGGGCGCGCCGCCAGGAAATCCTCTACCAGTTTCTGATTGAGGCATTCCTGATCAGCGGGTCCGGCGCGGTCGTGGGCATTCTGATCGCGGTCGTAGTCCCGTTCTTGATCGAAGGTTTGCTCAGGCTTGCCGAAGTTCCGGGAAACATGTCCATTCCCATTTCCTGGTTGTCCGTCCTGCTGGCCTTCGTTGTATCCTCAGCCACGGGATTGCTCTTCGGGTACTTGCCGGCCAATCGCGCCGCAAAACTTCATCCGACGGAATCGCTTCGCTATGAATAAAACACGATGGATTGTCCTTGCTCTCGGAGTTTCCTTCTTGCTCAGTTCGACCGCCCGGCTGCGCGCCCAGCAGCCGGAAAAACTCACTTTAAAGAAGGCCGTTACCCTCGCGCTGCAGAATAGCCGGGAACTGGCCATGGCGCGAGCGCAGTATGCAGTGGCTAAGAGCGCCGCAGGCGTGGATCGTGCCGAGTTTCTCCCGAACCTCTACACCGGCTCGGGTGCGGCCTATTCGAACGGGTTTCCGCAGACGCCGGGCGGGGCCGCGCCCTCGGTATTCGAGATGTCCTATACACAAGCGTTGTTCAACCCGCCGTTGCGTGGGCAAGTCCGCGCCGCGGAGGACCGCGCGGAGAATCAGCGGCTCGAGGTGGAGAACACGCGCAATGCCGTGATCGTGCGGACGGCCACCGCGTATCTCGAGCTCGCGAAGATTCGCCACTCGCTCGACCTGCTGCGCACCGAGCGCGTCAGCGCGCAAAAAATTCTGGAAGTCACGCGCCAGCGCGCCGCCACCGGATTCGAGCTGCCCATCGAGCTCACGCGCGGGGAACTGAGCCTCGCCAAAATCGAGCAGCGAGTGATCCAGCTCGAAGGCCGCGACGAAACCCTGAGCGAGCAGCTCCGCGACGTGGCTGGCCTGCCCTCCGGCGAGCGCGTGGATGTTTCGGCCGAGGAATTGCCCGAAGGGGCGGCGGAGCCGGGGAGCGATCTCGTGGATCTGGCGCTCGCCTCCAGCCCCGTCCTCAAGGAAGCCGAAAACGAGCGCAGCGCGCGCCAGCATGTCCTGAAAGGCGAGCGCGGCGGCTACTGGCCGACGATTGATTTGATCGGACAGTACAGCATCCTGGCCCGGTTCAACAATTACGATGAGTTCTTCAGGAAGTTTCAGCGCAACAACGTGAACGTCGGCGTGCAGGTGCGGATTCCCATTTTTGCGGCGAAGACTTCGGCCAACGTCGCGCTCGCCCGCAACCGGCTCACGGAGGCGGAGCTCAACGTGGGCGCGAAGCGGCGCGACCTGCGCCTCGACGTGGAAGAAAGGGCCCACAGCCTGCGGGAGCAGGACGCCGGAAGGGAAGTGGCGCGGCTCGATCTGAAGCTCGCGCAGGAAACGCTCGCGCTGGCTCAGTCCAAATTCGACGAAGGCCGCATGAACTTGCGCGACCTCGAGCAAGCGCGCCTCGACGAAAACGAAAAATGGGTGGCGTTTCTCGATGCCGACTTCGCCAAGCAGAAGGCCCAATTGGCTTTGCTGCAGTCCACCGGGCAACTGGCCAAGGTGTTTCAGTAGGAAACCAGGCGAGTAAAGCATGGCTACTGCTGGCCAGCGAAATCGAGTACAATGGCTTCTCTTGTTTGTTTCCTTGGAGTGTGGACGCTCCATCCCATATGCATGGGGGTGCATGTAGATGCCGTCTGTGATGAAGACTTTGTTCCTGAACCCGCCGAGCTTTGAGAATTTTGACGGCGGCGCGAGCTCTCGCTGGCCGGCCACGCGTGAAATCGAGTCCTACTGGTACCCTGTTTGGCTCACCTATCCCGCCGGGATGCTCGAGGGCAGCCGTCTTCTCGACGCGCCGCCGCACAAAGTTTCGCCCGCGGAGACGATCCGCATCTCCCAGGATTACGATTTCGTGGTCGTGTTCACCTCGACCGTCGGCTTCCAGAGCGACCTGAAGATGGCGCGGGCGATGAAGGAAGCGAAGCCGGGACTCAAGATTTCGTTCGTCGGCCCGCACGTGCAGATCAAGCCCGCGGAAAGCCTGCTCGCCAGCCCGGACATTGATTTCGTTGTCCGCGGAGAGTTCGATCACGCCGTCGTCGAATACGCGCAGGGTAAGCCGCTCGAGCAGATTCTGAGCGCCAGCTACGTCAAGGACGGGAAGGTGGTCCACAATCCCGCGCGCCCGATGCTGCAGACCGAAGATTTGGACATGCTGCCGTTCGCGACGGACATCTATAAACGCGATCTGACCATCGAGAAATACACTGTTCCGTTCCTGCTCCATCCCTTCGTCTCGTTTTACACGTCACGCGGCTGTCCGGCGCTCTGCACCTTCTGCCTGTGGCCGCAGACGCTTTCGGGCCACGCCTGGCGCACGCGTTCGATCGAAAACGTGGCGCGGGAATTCCGTCAGGCGCACGAGATGTTTCCGCAAGCGAAGGAATTCTTCTTCGACGACGATACGTTCAACATCCGCAAAGACCGCGTGATGGCCCTCTGCAAGCTCTTCGAGCCCGTCGGATTCCAGTGGTCCAGCACCGCGCGCGTTCACAGCGATTACGAAACGCTCAAGGCCATGGCCGACGGCGGCGCGCGGCTCTTCATCGTCGGCTTTGAATCCGGCGATGCGCAGATCCTGAAGAACATCAAGAAAGGCCAGACGCTTGAGATGGGCCGGACGTTCGCCAAGAATTGCAAGAAGGTTGGGATCAGGATCCACGGCGATTTCATCATCGGCCTGCCGGGCGAAACCAAGGAATCCATCCAGCGCACGATCGAGTTCGCCAAGGAACTCGATTGCGAGACGATTCAGGTCTCCATGGCCCACGCGTATCCCGGCACCGAGCTTTATACCTGGGCGGCCGAGAAGGGTTTTCTCGCGGGAGAAGCCGCCACCGATGCCGGCGGCCACCAGCTTCCGCACCTCCAGTATCCCGGCCTGAGCCGCGAAGAAATGGTGCAGGCGGTGAACCGCTTCTACGATTCCTATTACTTCCGCCCGCGTGTCGTCTGGCGCATCCTGCGCGAGGTTCTGTGGGATGATCACGAGCGGAAGCGCCTCTACCACGAGGCCGTCTCATTCTTACGCCTTCGCTCCGAGCGCTGGAAGGCGGCGCGCAAGGGACTCGAAAAGAGACCGATGGTTTCTGTGCCGCCGATGGAATCCCAGCCGGACGTCGGAGTGGCGAGCGAAGTATAGAGCGCATGAAGAATTCCCACGGCCTGCACGGCAAGACCTTCGTCCTGATTTTGTTGATGGTGCTCTTCGGGCCCCTCGGCGACGTGTTTCTGAGTAAGGGGATGAAGCAAATCGGCGCCGTCTCGAGCTGGTCGCCGTCGGGGTTTGCCTCACTTTTCTCCCAGGCTTTTTCCTCCCTCCTCGTCTGGTGCGGGATCGGTTTCCTGATTTTGTTTTTTGTCGCGTATCTGCTCGTGCTTTCCTGGGCGGATTACAGCTTCGTGCAGCCCGCATCCGCCACCAGCTACGTGGTAGTCGCTCTGCTGGGCGCCCTGTTGCTCGGTGAAGTCATCACTTCGGTCCGCTGGACGGGCGTGCTCACGATCTGTCTGGGTGTCGTGCTGGTCGGCGGCACTCCGCCACGCACCACGGAGCACGCATGACGGCGATGCGCGAGGCATTCTTCATGGCTATCGTCGTCATCGCCGGGACGGGCGGAGAGCTTTGCGTCACGCGCGCGATGAAGCGCGTTGGGGAAGTGAAGGACTTTTCGCCTCGCAATCTCCTGCGGGTGGTGCTTCGCGCCTTCCGCGTGGGATGGATGTGGCTGGGGTTGAGCTTGATGACTACAGCGTTCCTCGCGCTCCTGGCCCTGCTTTCGTGGGAGAATGTCAGTTTCGTAGTGCCGGCCACTGCGCTCAGCTACGCTGTGGGAGCGCTGGGCGCCAAGTTTCTTCTCGGCGAGCGCATCTCCGCGAAACGATGGGCGGGTGTGCTGCTCGTTTGCCTTGGGGTCGCACTGGTCTGGGTCGGCTAGGACAGTTCCATGTGGCTATCTGGTCTTCGTTGGTTCGTGCTCGCACTGGCGCTTGCGCCGATGGGCTATTATCTTCTGGCCATCCTCGCGGCCCTGCGCTTCTTCCGGAATCGGCCGCCCATGCCCGATGATTTCACGCCTCCCCTCAGCATTCTGAAGCCGGTGAAGGGCCTCGACCGCGAGGCGTACCAAAATTACGCCAGCTTCTGCGATCAGGATTACCCCGAGTTCGAAATCCTCTTCAACGTTCTCGAGGAAGACGATCCCGTTGTCCCCATCATCGAGAGAGTGATCCGCGATTTCCCCGGCCGGCAGATTCGCCTGCTCTTCGGCGCCGAGCAGGTCGGCACCAGCAACAAGGTGAACAAGCTGATCCGGCTGGTCCGCGAGGCGAAGCACGACATCTTGGTGATCAGCGACAGCGACATCCGCGTCGGCCCCGGCTATCTCCGCGCGGTGGCGGCGCCGTTCTGCGACCCGCAAGTGGGCGCGGTCACGTGCCTCTATCGCGGGCTGACGGACGATTCGCTGGCCTCGCAGCTCGAAGCCCTCGGCAATACCTCGGATTTCGATGCGGGCGTCCTGGCGGCTTGGCGCCTCGAAGGCGTGAAGTTTGCCCTGGGCGCGACGATGGCGACGACCAAGGAACGGCTGGCGGAAATCGGCGGCTTCGAATCCCTGGTTAACTATTATTCGGACGATTTTGAGCTCGGGAATCGCATCGCCGCGCTGGGCTACCGCGTCGAGCTGACGAACTATCCTGTCTTCACGGTTTTCCCCAAGCAGACGCTGCGCGAATGCTTCGACCACCAGGTGCGCTGGGCGTTGACCACCTGGCATGCGCGTCCCTGGGGCCATGTGAGCCTGGTGCTCACGTACGGATTGCCGTGGTCCATTCTCGCGGCCGTCGTGGCGCCGTCCGTGTGGATTGCGGCCGCCTATCTCGCCGGCTACGCCATCCTGCGTTCCGGGATGGCCTGGACGGTGGGCGTATGGGGAGTGAAAGATCCGCTGCTGCGGCGCAAGATGTGGATGGTGCCGCTGCGCGACATTTTCGCTTTCGTGGTCTGGGTCACCAGCTTCTTCAAGAAACGCATCACCTGGCGCGGCTCCGAGTATTACATTCGCGATAAGTGCCTCGTTCCCGCGGAGCCACGCGCCGCCCGCGGTTGACGAATCCCCGCTTCCTGATTAAAGTAGATGACGGGTCGTGCCTACGGCCCTTTTTTGTTTTCTCCCAACGGCTGGGAGGTCGTTCAATCGGTAGGACATCAGCCTCTGGAGCTGACTATCCTGGTTCGAGTCCAGGCCTCCCAGCCAACTTTCAAGAAGCTGTAAATTTCTGAGCTGATCGCCTCCCACAGAGGGTCACCTTCCCGCCAAAAACCTTTGCCACGTGGCGGCCTTCGCTGGGGAAATGCATCACCTTATTCCCAGAGCGTGCCATCTGCGCCCAGCGGGATTTCGTTTCCGGGTTCTGTCAAGCGTCCGAATCTCGTTTCCATCGAACAAAAAGTCCACCTGCCGCAATTGGCGCTTCAGAGTCAGCCGAACAGGAAAACGCTCTGTGCCTAGCACGACGACATTGGCGTTCTCGACGAGAGCCAGCCGCCACACCTCGATGAGCGTTCCATCGAATGAAGGTTGCATGGGGTCTAAGGGGATTATATGTGGAACGGCAACGCCGGAATCTCGGAGACCTTGACGCGCTGCATTCTACGCACAAGGTCGCAGGTGCTACACTGTCCCCAAATGCCGATAGACGACGCCACCCGCGCCTTGAAGCAGCAATTCGAACTCGAAGACCTTTCAAAATCTCCTGTATCCGAAAGGCTTGCCGCCGTCGTCTCGGCCCTGCCTCTACCTTATCCGTTCGACAAACTTGCGGAAAGCATCAAGGGCAGACTGACATCTGACGCAGTTCAGCGAATTAAATTGATGCTTGAAGCATGCATTGAAGAAACAAATAGGCAGGCGGAGCGAGTCGGGAATCTACAAGCCAAAATGGATGAACAAGAGGCTCAGATTAGGAGCGATGTTCTCACCGAATTGGTGATGGATGCGGCCCGAAAAGCTGAGAGTACGCGGTCAAAGGAGCGCGTGAAACGTATCGGTCGGATTCTGGCAAACGCTGCCTTCGAAACGAAGCCAACGGACTCTGACGAAGTCGAAGAGATGATGCGCGTAGCAATGGAGTTAGGCGACCGCGAGGTTGAACTCCTACGAGCACTAATCAAGATTGAAGGAGAATCGGTGTTGACGAAGGGTCGCATCGAGAGATACGACGCCTACACGAGATGGGAAAAGGGGCCTTGGGGGAATCGGCTCGACCCTGAACTGGACAGCGTGTTTTCGAAATTAGAGAGTTATGGGCTAGTGTCTCGGATTGCGCCGCCGAACAACTTAAACGTTATGGCGGATGTCCAGAATCGTTATGTCCTTTTGTGGAAGGGTGCTCGATTTGCTCAACTGATTCGGAGCCTAGCAAATTGAACGACGCCATCTACACCGCAAAGCGCGACGTGCGAACGTTCGCGGAACTGAGTCACGCGGCGGACATATTGATGCAGACAGCGCAGGAATACCGAAGAGGCAATCTCTATGCCGTGCTGTCGTCCCTGCTGCTCCGGGTTTTCACGTTCGAAGCCTACCTAAATCATCTGGGCGAAAAACACCTGAAGTTGTGGAACGCGAGTGGCCAAATCGCGTGGTACAAGAAGTTCAAGAAAATCTGTGAGCGCCTGAACTTCGCCCCGGATGAATCGGCCCGTCCCTACTCAACACTGCGTCCGCTATTCAAGTTCCGCAATCTCATGGCGCACGGCAAGTCTGAGACGATAAACGAAGAAAGAGAAGTGAACTCACGGGATGCCGATAGACTTTACTGGCCGCTAACCGAATGGGAAAAATTCTGCACCTCTGAAAACGTCGAACGGGCTAAGCAGGACATAACTGCAATCATCATCGAACTTCACAAGGAAGCAGGCCTTAGTGATAATCCCTTCGCGCCGCCGGAAGCCTCTGGTTCCGTGAGACTGAAGCAGAAATAGCGTTCCTCAACAAGAAATCGGAAGTTATAGCCACACGATTTCCGCCCGTCGTGCAGCGCCGTGACAGACGGCATCGGCACGAACTTCCGTACCCTGCTGAGTCGGGGCAGCTTGAACGCGATGTCTTCTCGCGGGTTGGAACGGCGATTCGATGCCAATTTTGTGTTGCCAGGTGTTGGCGGCAAATCATTCGGCTCTGGAGTTCCTACTCTCCGCCAGAATTCTGTTACCGTTTTGTTACCGTTTTTGGCATACTTCTGTGCGAAAGGAGACGAAAGTAGCCGAAAGCGTACCAAAGTCTCCAGCACTCAAGTGGAAGAAAAAGCACGGACTTTCTCAGTATTGCTGCCTCTTTGAATTTGCTGTTGCCGAGTGCAGGCCTCCCAGCCAATCTCGCTCTCTCCGTCTCTCCCTCAGCCGCCCTCTGCGATTGGCCCGCCCGGAGCCCTGCGAACCTGCGTAGAAACTCGTTGCCTCAGCCAAAGAATGAGCAGGATCGCAGCAGTTGCGAGCGAGAGCAGACCCCCGAGCGTGCGGTCGAGAGTCCGCGCGAAGCGCACTTCGACCAGGCTGTGCCCGGCCGGGACCGGAATCAGCATTTGCCCAGTAACTTGCTCGGCTGCGGCCTTCTCCGCCCGGCCATCTATCTCTACGCGCCAGGCGGGGTAATTGAGCAGCCGTAAGGCAAGCGTGGCGCGGCGCGGCGTGTCCACGGAAATCACCTTGTCCTCGGCCGACCATCGTTGAACGTGAATGCGCGTCTCGCGTTCCCCCGCGTCCGCGTGCGTTCTTGTTTGCTCGGATGCGCTCGCTCGTTCCGTACTGGCGATCATGGCTCGCGGCGCGCTGGTGTGCAATTCGGTGCGGTCGCAACCGAGTGGCTGATACTCATCGGTGCCTTCGTATCCCTGGCCGGTCTGTATCACCGAAAAAGTCAGCGGGACGCCCACATCATCCCACCACGTATCGCGCGCGATTGCCGTTCCCGCGGCCGCGAGGACAAGCGCCAATGCCAGCCACCCGATCCATTTCCTGCGTGCCGGTGCAAGAGCGGCGGCCACAAACGCGGCGAGAACCACGTCGAGCGGCACGAGCCACCGCCACGGAAACTGCACGTATTGTAATTTTGGCAGGAGCTGCCAGGCGATCCGCGTGAAGGGAAACATCAGTGCAGTGGAGACGATGCCGAGTGAAAGAAGCCCGCGCCAGATTTCCGGCCCGTCGCGCCTCTTCCGGCTCGCGAACACTGCCGCAAGCGCGGTCATGCCGATCACCGCGATGGCTACGGCAGAGACTTTCCAATTGAACAACTGGAACTCCGGATCGGGCGAATGCGTGAACAAGAAACTGTTATCGAAGCGCAACTCGGGCGCGAGAACATTCTCGATCTGCACCCACCGTTGTTCCCACGCCGCCGGCACAATGTAGAACGCCGCCAAGCCAAAGCCGGAGGCCGTCGCCGCGGCGCCTCGGAGCAGCGCGCGAGAAGATTTCTCCGCCACGCTTTGGACGCAAAAAAGCAGCACGACCGAATACGTCGTAATCACGGCTGCCGGCGCATTCGAAAGCCACGTCGCGGCAAACGCCAGCGCGAACGCAACCAGGCCGCGCGCGCCTCCGCGGCGGATGCGCAGCGCATACACCACGACCCACGGCAGGATCGCGCTCGCCACCAACTCCGCAAAATCGCTGCGATAA